>NZ_JBEOVY010000350.1:0-8052 GCF_040295745.1 Saccharopolyspora sp. NPDC002686 | reverse complement strand
CGTCGGCGTGTCGGCACGCCGGTGTGTCGGTGTGTCCGCAGTTCGGTCCCCCCGACACGCCGAGAGGACCACAGTTTCAATTGAAACTGCGGAATCCCCAGTCCCGAGTCCAGTCACCGGTTTCCCACGATGTGGACCACAGTTTCAATTGAAACTGCAGATGCCAGGCACGGCGGATCACAGTTTCAATTGAAACTGCGGTCTTCTGGGACGGGACCGGGGCGCGACTGGCGGGTCAGCTGGGGTCGACGGCCCAGGTGCCGTTCTTGAGGACTCCGGTGAGGTGGAGGTCCGGGTTCAGGACCACCAGGTCGGCCGCGAGGCCGGGGCGGATCGCTCCGATCCGGTCGTCGAGGCCGAGGAGCTGTGCGGGCTTGGTCGACGCGGCGGCCACGGCCGCCGGGACGCTCTGACCGCCGGACTCGACGAGGTTGCGGAACGCCACGTCCATGGTCAGCGTGCTGCCCGCCAGCGAACCGTCCGCCAGGCGCGCCTCGCCGTCGGTCACCGTCACCGGGAGCTTGCCCAGCTCGTAGGTGCCGTCGCCGGCGTCGGTGGCGCTGATCGCGTCGGTGACCAGCACCGTTCGTCCGGTACCGGCGTGCGAGGCGGCCAGCTGCACGATCGCCGGGTGCAGGTGCACGAGGTCGCAGATCAGCTCGACGGTGACCCGCTCGTCCTCCAGCAGGACGCCGATCGGGCCGGGCTCGCGGTGGTGCAGCGGGCGCATCGCGTTGAACAGGTGCGTCGCGACCGTCGCCCCGGCCTCCACCGCGGGGACGACCTGCGAGAGCACCGCGTCGGTGTGCCCGACCGCGGCGATCACCCCGTGGTCGACCAGCTGGCGGACGGCTTCGACGCCGTTCGGCAGCTCCGGCGCCAGGGTGACCATCCGGACCGTCCCGCGCCCCGCGTCCAGCACCTGCTGCACGGCGGAGGTCTCCGGGGCCCGCAGGATCGCCGGGTCGTGCGCGCCGCAGCGCGCCGAGGACAGGAACGGGCCCTCCAGGTGGATGCCGGCCAGCTCGCCGTCCACCACCAGGTCGCTGAGCGCGCTGATCTGCTTGGTCAGGTCCGGCAGCGGGGCCGACACCAGGCTGGCCATCATCGTGGTGGTGCCGTGCTTGAGGTGCGCGGCGATCGCGGCCCGCGCCTGGTCGACCTCGATGCTGGTGAACGAGCCGCCGCCACCGCCGTGGCAGTGGATGTCGACGAACCCGGGCACCAGCCACTGCCCGCGCAGGTCCACGACCTGCCCCTCGGGTGCCGGACCGGTGCCGACCTCGGCGATCTTGCCGCCGGACACCCGGACCCAGCCCCGGTCCAGCACTCCGTCCGGGGTGACGACCTGCCCGCCGGCGAGGATCAGTTCGGGAGCGTTCACTTTGTTCTCAACCCTTCCGTCGCCAGCAGGGCCGCCCCGAGGCAGCCCGCGGTGTCGCCGAGTTCGGCCAGTTCCAGGTGCGGGCGGCGGTGGTAGGCCGCCAGCATCGCGTCGAGCCGCTCCCGCAGCGGCTCGGTGAGCAGGGCACCGGCTTGCGCGAACCCGCCGCCGAGCACGATGCACTCGGGTGCGGCGACCGTCACCAGCACCAGCAGGCCCTTGGCGAGCGCGTCGACGGCTTCCGCCCACACAGCTTGCGCGTCCGGGTCGCCCGCGCGCACGGCCGCGGCCACTTCGGCGCTGGTGCGCTCCGCGCCGGTGCGCGCCAGGTAGCGGCGGGCCACGGCCGCGGAGGAGGCCAGCGCTTCGACGCAGCCGGTGCGCCCGCAGCCGCACGGCTCGCCGTGGCCGATGTCGACGTGCCCGATCTCGCCCGCGAAGCCGCCGCCGGCGTAGAGCTGCCCGTCGAACAGCAGCGCCGCGGCGATGCCGGTGCCGATCGGCAGCACCACCACGTCGCGCATGCCGCGCGCTGCGCCCAGGCGTGCCTCGGCGAGCCCGCCCGCGCGCACGTCGTGGCCCAAGCTGACCGGCAGGTCGATGCGCTCGGCGAGCATGTCGCGCAGCGGGGCGTCGCTCCAGCCGAGGTTCGCCGAGTACACGCCGATGCCGCGGGCCTCGTCGACCGCGCCCGGCACCACGACGCCGACCGCGTCGACCTGCGCGTCCACGCGCAGCTCGGCGACCAGTCCGGCCACGGCGTCCACCACCAGCCGGGCGGTGTCTTCGCCGCGGGGGGTTGGCTGCCGCAGCCAGCGCAGCGGTTCGGCCCGGTCGGGGCCGACGGCGACCAGCGCGGCCTTCATCTCGGTTCCGCCGACGTCGACGGCGATGGCTTGTGCGGGCACCCGACGATCCTCCGCCACCGAACACCTATTGGTCTACACCAAACAGGTGTGTTGTTCGCCGGAGGTTTTCGCGGACTTCCCGGGCTCAACCGCCCATCAGCTTCTGCAGGGCGTCCAGCGCGCGGCTCGCGGTGGACTTCACGGTGCCCTTCGAAACCCCGGTGGCCTCGGCGATCTCCGCCTCGGACAGGTTGCCGTAGTAGCGCAGCACCAGGACCTCCCGCTGCCGCCGCGGCAGCTTGGCGAGGGAGGCCACCACGGCCTGGTGCTCGGCGGTCAGCATCGCCAGCGACTCCGCGGACCGGGCGTCGGCCTGGTGCGGCGGCTGGTACTCGCGGGCCGTCTTGCGGCGGCGCAGCACCGAACGGCTGCCGTTGACCACCGCGGTCCGCAGGTAGCCGATCGCCGCCCGCGCGTCGCGCAGCCCCGACCAGTTGCGGTACAGCCCGGTGAACGCCTCCTGCACGACGTCCTCGGCCGTCGCCGGATCGTCGACCAGCAGGATGGCCAACCGGACCATCCGCATGCGCTGCTGCTTGTAGAGGTCTTCCAGGGTCAACGGGGGGCCGGAGGCGTCGATCGCCGCGCTGTCCAGAGTGCGCAGGTGACCGAGGGTCTGCTCGACGCTCCGTTCGGCTCCGCGTGAATCACCGGCCATGATCGAACAAGTTACCGGTTGTCCCCCGGTCGGTGTGCTGCGGCCGGGTAGCGTCCGCATCGATCGGGTTCGGAAAGAGGAGGTTTCGGAGATGGCGAAGTTCGTGGTCGGTCTCGTCTACGGCGAGGACGAGGAGCACCGCCTGCAGGTCCGCCCGGCGCACCGCGAGTACAGCCGCGGGCTGGCCGAGCGCGGGGTGCTGCTCGCCGGAGGGCCGTTCGCCGACGGCAAGGGCGCGCAGCTCGTCTACGAGGCGGCCGGCCCCGACGAGCTGAAGTCGATCCTGGACGCGGACCCGTACACCGAGGCCGGGGTGATCGCCGAGACGACCATCCGGGAGTGGGACGTCGTCGTCGGCGCTTGGCTGTAGTGCGCGAAAGCCCAGCGTGTGAGGATGTACACAGGATTCGTGCTGTTCTGAATCCTGTCACCGACTTTCCAAAACGCCCTCGATTCGGGCACTGTGACGCCGAAAGTGTGGCTCCGAGCTGACAGGGCCCGCTGGCGGCGGGCCGCGGCTCGTAGGATGCTGCGCAACTCCCCGTCACCAAGACCAAACTCCATGCGAGGAGGACGACCGATGCCCATCGCGACCCCCGAGGTCTACGCGGAGATGCTGGACCGGGCGAAGACCGGTGAATTCGCCTACCCGGCCATCAACGTGACCTCGTCGGAGACGCTCAACGCGGCGCTGCGCGGGTTCGCGGAGGCCGAGAGTGACGGCATCATCCAGGTCTCGACCGGTGGCGCCGAGTTCGCCTCCGGCACCAAGGTCAAGGACATGGTCACCGGTGCCACCGCGCTGGCCGAGTACGCGCACGTCGTCGCGGCGAAGTACCCGGTGAACATCGCGCTGCACACCGACCACTGCCCGAAGGACAAGCTGGACGGCTTCGTCCGGCCGCTGATCCAGATCAGCCAGGAGCGCGTCGACCGCGGCGAGAACCCGCTGTTCCAGTCGCACATGTGGGACGGCTCGGCGATCGACCTCGACGAGAACCTGGAGATCGCCAAGGAGCTGCTGGCCGCCTCGGCCAAGGCCAAGATCATCCTGGAGCTCGAGGTCGGCGTCGTCGGCGGCGAGGAGGACGGCGTCGCCAACGACATCAACGAGAAGCTCTACACCGCGCCCGGCGACTACGAGAAGACCGTGGACGCCCTCGGCAGCGGCGAGAACGGCCGCTACCTGCTGGCCGCGACCTTCGGCAACGTGCACGGCGTCTACAAGCCGGGCAACGTCAAGCTGCGCCCGGAGATCCTCAAGCAGGGTCAGGACGTGGCGTCGCAGAAGCTGGGCCTGGCGGCCGGCTCCAAGCCGTTCGACCTGGTCTTCCACGGCGGCTCGGGCTCGCTGCTGGAGGAGATCCACGAGGCGGTCTCCTACGGCGTGGTGAAGATGAACATCGACACCGACACCCAGTACGCCTTCACCCGTCCGATCGCGGACCACATGTTCAAGAACTACGACGGCGTGCTGAAGATCGACGGCGAGGTCGGCAACAAGAAGACCTACGACCCGCGCAGCTACCTCAAGGTGGCCGAGCAGGCCATGGCCGCCCGCGTCGCGCACGCCTGCGAGAACCTCAAGTCCGCGGGCCGCATGCTCGCCGGCTGACCCAGGTCACCCCAGGCGGTGATGCAACGACGGCCCGTTCGCCCGGTGGCGGACGGGCCGTCGTCGTACCTGACAGGATTGGGCTCATGACGAGGAACTTGTTGGAACCGCCGGAGACCCTGCTGCCGGAGAACGCGGCCGCGCAGGCCGAGCTCAGCGCAGGCACCGACCCGACCGTGGTCGCCGCGCACCACCCGAGCTTCAGCGCCGCGTGGGCCGCGCTGGCCGAGGGCGCGCTGGAATCCGGGCAGAACATCGCCGCGTACGCCTACGCGCGCACCGGTTACCACCGCGGGCTGGACGCGCTGCGGAAGGCGGGCTGGAAGGGCTTCGGACCGGTTCCGTGGCGGCACGAGCCGAACCAGGGCGTGCTGCGGTCCATCGGTGCGCTGGCGAAGGCGGCCCAGTCGATCGGCGAGGACGAGGAGTTCGACCGCTGCCGCCAGCTGCTGGAGGACAGCGACCCGGCGTCCCTCGACGCCCTCGGCCTGGCCTGATTCAGCCCGGAGCGTGACTCCGCGCCGCAAATTCCATTGAAATCGGACGTTCGATTTCAATGGAATTTGCGGATCGCTGCGGGGTCCGGTGAGGATCACTGCCGGATCGCTCGGATCGCGGGGCGATCTGTCGGACAATGTCCTGTGTGCACCGACTGCGCGAGGAACTGACCCGACGACTGCGCCGACTCCTGCGCACCGGCGTGCCCATCGTGCAGTGCGCCGTCGCGGCCGGGCTCGCCTGGTTCCTGGCGAAGAACGTGTTCGGGCACGTCACCCCGTTCTTCGCGCCGGTCGCGGCCGTCATCTCGCTCGGTGTCACGCTGGGCCAGCGGATGCGGCGCGCGCTGGAGCTGGTCGTCGGCGTGACCATCGGGATCGGCGTCGGCGACGTGCTGATCTCGCTGATCGGCACCGGCACCTGGCAGATCGCGCTCGTCGTCGCGCTGGCCATGAGCACCGCCGTGCTGCTCGACAGCGGTGTGGTGATCGTGCTGCAGGCGGCGTCGTCATCGGTGCTGGTGGCGACGCTGCTGCCGCCTGCGACCGCGGGCGGGCTGACCCGCATGGTCGACGCGGTGATCGGCGGCCTGGTCGGGTTCGTGGTCGCGTCGCTGCTGCCGGCCAACCCGCTCGCCGTGGCCCACCGCAACGGGCGGCTGGTGCTCGGCGCGCTGGCCGACGCGCTGCGCGGCGTCGCCGGGGCGGTGGCGCGGCAGGATCCCGACATGGCCAGCGATGTGCTCGCGAAGGCCCGCAAGAGCCAGAAGCACGTCGAGGAGTTCCGCACCGCGCTGGAAGCCGGTCATGAGATCGCCAAGTTCGCGCCGATCCGGTGGCGGCGGCGCGGCGACCTCGAGCGCTACGACACCGCGGCCACGCCCATCGACCGAGCGCTGCGCAACACCCGCGTGCTCGCGCGGCGAGCGCTGTCCGCGCTGCGCGACGGCGAGCCCGTGCCGCGCCCGCTCCCGGGCCTGCTGGAGGAGTTGGCGGGCGCGGTCGTGCTGCTGCGCGACGAGCTGGCCAGCGGGGTCGACCCGCTGCAGACCCGCGAAGCGGCCCGTTCGGTGGCGAAGAAGTCCACTGTGGAACTGCTGGGGGAGGGCGACTTCTCGATGCAGGTGGTCGTCATGCAGGTCCGCTCGATCGCGGTCGACCTGCTGCAGGCGACCGGGCTCAGCCGCAACGAAGCCATCTCCGCCCTGCCGCCGCTCTACCCCGACGGCCACTGAGGGATCAGGGCCGGTTCAGGACCGCGGCCAGGGCGTTGTGCAGGGCCTCGTGGTCGCGCGGGTCGTGCAGCCGGCAGTCCGCCGCGGACAGCCGGTACCACTCGTCGGCCCCGGCGTAGCGGATCCACACCTCGACCGCGCCGTCGGCGCAGGTGGTGGCCAGTTCCAGGTCCCCGGTGATGACCCCGACCTCGTCGGTCATCACCCCGCCCGGCGGTGCGGAGATGGACGAGCGCAGTTCGGCTCCGGTGTCCTCGGGCATCGGCCCTCCTCGTCACGACCTCTTGGTGGGGTCGATGATCGCCTCGAGCGCCGCGAGGTGCGACTCGTAGGCGCGGCGCCCGACGGGCGTGATCTCCAGCCAGGTGCGCGGGCGGCCGTTGACCGAACCCTTGCGCACCGCGACGTACCCGGACCGCTCCAGCTTGGTGATGTGCTTGGACAGGCAGGAGTCGGTGATCTCGACGGTGTCGCGCACGTGCCGGAACTCCGGTCCGTCGATCGCGATCAACTCCGCGAGGATCGAGAGCCGGACCGGTGAGTTGATCAGGGTGTCCAGCCCGTGCCGGGGGTGCTCGCCCCGCTTCACCCGGGCCGGCTTTCGGTCGCGCAGATCTCGATCTTGGTCATCACCGCAATCTCGCAACCGCGTTCCGCCCCTGTCAAGGGAAAGTGGGGCAGACGAACGGCGCCCGCCGGGCAGCGGGCGCCGTTCGCAGCGACGGCTCAGCAGCCGTCGAGGGCCTTCTGCAGGGCCGACTTCTCCGCATCGGTGATGGTCAGCTCGTACTTGTGCTTGGTGCCGACCCACATCGAGGCGTACTTGCAGTGGTAGTCGGCCTTCGGCGGCATCCACTTGTCCGGCGTCTGGTCGCCCTTGGTCTGGTTGACGTTGTCGGTGACCGCGATCAGCTGCGGGCCTTCCAGGTCGTTGGCGAAGGCCTGGCGCTGGTCCTGCGTCCACTGCGCCGCGCCGGAGCGCCACGCGGCGGCCAGCGGCACCACGTGGTCGATGTCCAAATCGGACGGTTGGGTCCAGGTTTCCCCGTCGTAGTCGCTGTACCAGGAGCCGGAGGTCGGGTAGCAGTCCGAGCCGACCTGCACGTCCTTGCCGTCCCGCTTGAGCACCGATTCGCGGGTGTTGCAGCCGTCCGGGCCCTCGATCCAGTGCGGGAACTTCTCCCGGCTGTAGCCGTCCATCGAGCCCTCCGGCGCCACCTTGAGCTCGCCGAGTTCGGTCTTGGCCGTCGCCGGGTCCGGGATCCCGGGCGGTTCGGCGCCGGCCGGTGCGGCCAGGCCGAGGCCCAGTGCGGCCGCGAGCGGCAGGGCGGTCAGGGTCGCGCGCAACGATCGGTGGCCTGTCATGGCTTCCTCCGCGTGGGCGTCTCGCCGTTGTCGGTGTTCGACCATTGCCCACGCAGGTGGACGGATCAATGCCAGTGCGTGGCCAACTGGTGACTTGGCGTGAAATCGCCACCGATCGTGGCATCTTCTGGTGAATTTCGCACCGATCTGCCAGGGGCCCTGACCCGACGGGGTGATTCAGCGGGCGAAGCGGAGGTCCTCCGTGTGCCGGTACCAGACCCACTTCTCGGCCGGGCGCGGATGCTTCATGCCGTCGTGCACGACCGTCGCGGACAGGAACGACGCCTATCTTCGCGCTCGCACCGCTGTTCCACATCACCGGACTGGTCTGCCAGCTCGGCGGTGCGCTGGCCGCCGGGCGCCAGCTGGACCTAGCCTACCGCGCCGAGC
>NZ_JBEOVY010000349.1:0-8058 GCF_040295745.1 Saccharopolyspora sp. NPDC002686 | reverse complement strand
GCTCGATGGTGGAGCAGCGCTAAGCCATCGCGTGACCCGACCCGGCCGTCCGCCGCGGTCGCGAAGCCGCGGCGGACTGCCGTGTTTCGGCCCGCCTCAGCGGGGCAGTCCCAGCTCGCCCGCGCGCAGTCCGGCTTGGAAGCGGGAATCGGCCTCGAGCTCGACCATCAGGTCGGCCATGCGCCGCCGGTCGCAGCTCGCCTGGTTGCGACCGCTGCGCAGGTGCACCTCGCCTCGCTGCTCGCGATTTCGCCACTGCTGCTGGCGATTCCGGGCACGGGGTTGCTCGACCACCTGGAGGAGAACGTCGCGGCGAACGATCTCAGCCTCGATGACGAGGGCATCAGCCCTTCATCGGCCCGAACCCGTGGCGTTCGGCGAACTCGTCGGCCGTCATGCCCAGCATGACCACGTCGTGGTGCTGGCCGGCGAAGAACTCGTGCTCGCGCAGCCGTCCCTCTTCCTCGAACCCGAGCGCGCGGTGCAGCGCGAGCGAGGCCTCGTTGAACGCGTAGACGCCGACCGAGCACTTGTGGTACCGGCGCTCGCCGAACATGTAGCGCAGCAGCAGGACGACGGCCTCGGTGGCGTAGCCGCGGCGCTGGTGTTCCCGGCCGATGCCGATTCCGTAGCCGAAGCGGCCGGCGCGCTGATCGGTCTCAGAGGTCGACAACGCGCCGACGAGCACGTCGTCGGCGCGCGAGTGCACGGCGAGCTGGAACTCGTCGCCCGCCGGATCCTTCACCGACTGCTCGTCGGCCCACCGGCGGTAGCCCTCGGCGGACCGGGGCGGGTGGATCATGTCCACCGCGCGCATGTCCGAGGTGTCGGCGTCGATGCGCAGGAACTCCTGCCAGTCCTCCGGTTCGATCCCGCGGAGGCGGACCCGGTCACCCATCCAGATCGATCCCACGTCGGCCGATCCAACCATGACCGCGGGAGGTGGTGCTCAGCGCCTGGCGAAGACGCCGATCGCGTCGTATGCGATCCAGGCGCCGTCGTCCTTGTGCAGCTCGATGGTGTTCTCGCCGACGCGGAACACCTGGGGCAGGGGCACTTCCAGGTAGGACGGCTTCAGCGGGGAGCCGGGCACCGTGCTGTCGCCCTGCGTGGATCCCTTGGTGGCACCACCGGCGAACCGCAGGCGGTCGACCGGGGTTCCGTTGATGCTCAAGACCGCCGACCCCGCTTTGGTCGCGTGGCTGTCGATGAGCCACACCGCGAGGTCCGCGCCGCTGGTCGGCAGGTCGGTCAGCTCGAAGGTCAGCCGGAACCGGTGGTCCCGGCGTCCGGCCCAGCCGTCGGCCGGGCCCGGATGCAGGTAGCTCCAGCCGGTGCGGGGGTCGTCGACGCCGACGCGGAAGTCGACGCCGTTGGGGAAAGCGGCCGGGTAGTCGGCGTAGCCGGCGGGGGACAGGGCGAACTCGAGGCCCTTGCCGTCGAACTCGCCCAGCACGGCCAGCGGGATCCCGGACCGGCTGACCGATTCCCGGCTGGTGACCGTGACCGGCCGGCTCGGTTCGCTGCGCGCACCGGCGGCGTCCACCGTCACGACTCGGTAGGTCCACTGCTGCGCGGCGCCGCCGAGTCCGCTGTGCTCGAAGTGCGGGTAGACGGTCTTGACCAGCAAGGTCTCCGGGGACACTGCGGCGTCGGCGCCGGGTGCGCCGTGCACCGCGTAGTGGTCGACCACGGTCTCCCACGGCGCGGGCTCCCAGCCGAGCAGGATGCGGGCGAGTTCGCCCCGGCCGCGCAAACCGGTTGCAGTGGGCGGAGGTGCGGTTGGCATCGCGGGGTCAGGCCTTCCTGTGCAGACCGGGCTCTCCGGTCGGGGTGCTGAAGCGGGCGACGGTCTCGGCCGGGGCGTTCGCGTCCGCCTGGATCCACGGCACGACCTTGAAGTCGGACACCAGCTCGTCCGGGGTGAGGCTGCACCGCACGTAACCGCGGCGGCCGTCGTAGAGCTTGACGTACGGGTGCTGCAACCAGTCCTCGGTGTAGTCGTCGGTCGGCGCGCCATCGCCGTCGGAGGCGATCGAGGTGCAGATCAGCTCCACGCCGACGGTGCGCGACGCCGGATCGGCGAAGTCGGCCTTGAGCTCGGCGGCCACGTGCTTGTGGATGTCACCGGTGAGCACCACGGGATTGCTGGTGCGCTGCATCGCCTCGATCAGCCGTCGCCGCGCCGCCGGGTACCCGTCCCACTGGTCGACGCGGTTCTCGGTGATCGCGGCGACGGCGACGCCGTTGGCCACCACGTTCCAGCGCGCCGGGGAATCCACCATCCCGTCGTGGAGCCACTTCTCCTGCTCGCGGCCCAGCATCGTGCGCGCTTCGTCGTGCTGCTCCGCGGAGTCCGCGGGCACCGGATCGCGGTACTGGCGGGTGTCGAGGATGTTGAAGCGAGCCAGCGCCCCGACGTCGAAGCGCCGGTGCACCTGGCCCGTCGGGCCTTCCGGCAGCGCGGCCACCGACAGCGGGAGGTGCTCGTAGAAGGCCCGGTAGGCCACCGCGCGGCGGTGCAGGAAGTGCTGCGGGGAGATGCCGTAACCCGACCGGTCGGCGGCGTAGTCGTTCTGCACCTCGTGGTCGTCCCAGGTCACCGACCACGGTGCGGCGGCGTGCGCGGCCTGCAGGTGCGGATCGGTCTTGAACAGCGCGTAGCGCAGCCGGTACTGCTCCAGCGTCTCGATCTCGACCTGGTGCTCGGTGCCGAGCTCGGGCGCTCCGCGCCGCCACAGGTTGCTCGACGTGATGCCGTACTCGTAGATGTAGTCGCCGAGGAACACCACCGCGTCCAGGTCTTCGGCCGCCATGTGCCGGTAGGCCGAGAAGTGCCCGTGGTACCAGGCCTGGCACGAGGCCGTCGCGAAGTTGAACGCCGCCACCTGCGCGCCGGGCGCAGGGAGCGTCCGGGTGCGTCCGACCGGGCTCAGCTGGTTCCCGGCGCGGAAGCGGTAGAAGTACTCGCGGCCCGGTTGCAGGCCGCCGACCTCCGGGTGCACCGCGTGCGCGAGCTCGGGTGAGGCGATCACCGTGCCGCGCCGGGTGATCCGGCTGAACCGCTCGTCCTCGGCGACCTCGTACTGCACCGGAACCTGGCTCTGCGGCATGCCGCCGTGTCCGTCCGGCGCGAGCGGTTCCGGGGCCAACCGGGTCCAGAGCACGACGCCGTCCGGCCGGGGATCGCCGGAGGCCACCCCGAGGCTGAAAGTGCCGTCGGGCAGCGGATTTCCCGGCAAGGCGCCTGCCGCGCCCGGCGCGGAGATGCCCAGGGCGACCGCCGCCGAGGTGACCCCGGCCAGCTGCAGGAACGTGCGCCGGTCGAGGCCGGTTGGTGACGCGCTCATCGTGCTCCGTTCAGATCGACGACGAACGCCAGCCTGAACGCCCGGAAGGGACGTCAGATGAAGATCAGGTTGCCGGAGCGGGTACTCCCGTAGACCGCTTGATCGGAATTGTCCGGCTTCACCGGGTGGAGGGTGCGGAGACCGAGCCTCGCGGTTTCGGTTCCGGGGCGATCAGCTTCCGGCGGCTGCGGCGGTTCTCGTCGACCGCCTTGAGCACGCGCTGCACCACCGCGTCGACCACTGCTCGGACGTCCCAGCGGTAGGTGGACAGGGCCGGGGTCAGCAGGCGGGAAACCGGGTGGTCGTCGTAGCCGAGCACCGAGAGGTCCGCCGGGATGTCCAGGCCGAGATCGCGCGCGGCTTCGTAGACGCCGTAAGCCATCGAGTCGGTCAGGCAGAAGACCGCAGTCGGTCGAGGCGCATCGGCCAGCGCGGTGCGCGCCGTCTCCGCCGCCTCGGTCAGGTCGTTCGGGCATGCCACCACGCGCAGCTCCATGCCGAGGTCCTGCGCGACGTCCTGGACGATCTTCTCCGCAGGCCGCTGCCGCAGCAGCCGGGGTCCCGGCGTCAGCACCAGGACGTCGCGGTGCCCTGCTTCGGCGAGCGTGTTCAGCGCATGGGTGACGCCCAGGGCGTTGTCGAACACGACCTCGGCGGCGGTGGGGGCGCCGGGCAGCGGGTCACCGATCGCCACCAGCATCGTCCGCTCGGCGGCCAGCGCCCAGTGCCGGGAGGTCGGGTCGACCGGGATGGTGACCAGCGCGTCGACCCGCTGGTCCAGCAGGTTCTTGGCCAGCAGGGCTTCGCGCTCCGGATCGGCTGCGGAGTCCATGAACAGCGCGTTGCGGTCCGCGGCGAGGAAGCTGCGGCCGAGGGTGGTGGCGAACTTCTGCTGCCACAGGTCTTCCAGCGAGCTGCACAGCACGCCGATCATGCCGGTGCGTCCGCTGGCCAGCGCGCGGGCCACCGGATCGGCCTCGTAGCCGAGGCGGTCGGCGGCCTCCCGCACGCGCTGCTGGGTCTCCTCGGGCACCTGCAGGCCGCGCAGCGCGTAGGAGACCGCCGCCGGGGAAAGCCCGGTTTCCGCGGCGATGTCCTTGATCGTGGGGCGCTTGCGGCGTGGCACCCGAAAAGCCTAGCGCGAACGCCGACTCCGGCCGCCCGAACAGCTTGACCGGAACCTCGGTGATGCGCTTCACTGAAACCATTCACTGAAGCGCTTCACAAGGGCGGCGGCCTTCGTGCGGCGGGCCGGTCCGGCCGTCGCTCCGGGAGGAGGCAGCGGTGTTCGGTGAACCTTTCGCGGTACCCGCGCGGCGCGCGCTCCCCGTCGACCGAGTGCGGGCGCTCGACGCTCTGCCCGGCCGTTTCCTGGACGTGGGGGAGCTGCTCGGTGTGGTCGCGGACCTGACCCGCCGACCTGAGTCGTGGGAGCAGCACGTTGCGTTCAGCGGGGAGAAGCGGCACTACGCCTCGCTGCACCGAGACGATTATGTCGACGTGTGGTTGCTGTGCTGGACCCCGGAGAACGACACCGGCTGGCACGACCACGACGTCTCCTCGTTCGCCGTCGCAGTGGTCCGGGGAGCTCTGGTCGAGCACAACCCGACGTTGGGCGGGCGCAGCCTGCGGACCGAGGTCGCTGCTGGGCACGTCTACGGCTCCGGCCCGGAGCACATCCACCGGCTGACCGGGAAGGCGAACGAGAGCGTCTCGATCCACGCCTACTCGCCACCGCTGTGGCGGATGGGGCAGTACGCGCTGCTCGACGGCGTGCTCCGGCGCATCTCGGTGTCCTACGCCGACGAGCTGCGCCCGGTCGGCGACTTCGCGAACTCCTCGCACTGAGCCGTTCCGGGAGGACCGATGTCCGTCGTGGCCCTCGACGGCACCGGACTGTCCATTGCGGACCTCCGGCGGATAGCGGACGGCGCGGCACGCGTGACGATCGCGGCCAGCGGTGCGGAACGCCTGCGGCGGAGCTGGCAGGCGGCCTGCGAGCTGACGCAACCGGTCTACGGCAGGACCACCGGTGTTGGCGGCAACTGCGGTGAGTGCGCGTCCGGTGCTGGACACGGGATGCGGCTGTTGCGCAGCCATGCGAGCGCGATCGGAGATCCGGTGCCGGAGCGCGAGTTTCGGGCGATGCTGGCGGTGCGGGTGAACCAGGTGTTGCGCGGTGGGTCGGGTCTGCAACCGGCGATCGCCGAGGCGATGGTGACCGTGCTCAACAGCGGAGCCCACCCGCAGGTGCACGAGCACGGCTCGGTCGGCACCGGTGACCTCGGGCCGCTGGCCGAGCTCGGCCTGGCCCTCACGGGTGCCGGCAGGTGGAACGGGCAGCCGCCGAGTCCGGTGACCTTCCAGCCAGGCGATGCGCTGGCCTTGATCAGCAGCAACGCGCTGACGATCGGCCGGGCGGCCTTGGCCGTCGCGACGGTCCGAAAGCTCTTGAACGCCTCGACGCGAGTCACCGCGTTGACGCTGTGCGCGGTCGGTGGTGCGACCGAACCGTTCGCGCCGGAAGTGCACCGGAACCGGCCGCACGCCGGAGCGAAGCGGGTGGCCGCCGAAGTCCTCGCGCAGCTGGGCGGCGCGGCGATCCCGGGCCGGCGCGTTCAGGACCCGTTCGGACTGCGCTGCTTCCCGCAGGTGCACGGGCCTGCGCTGGAGGCGGTGGCCGATGCCGAGTCGGTGCTGTCCGCGGAGATCAACGCGGCTGCGGAGAACCCGCTGATCACCCCGGCCGGTGCCTTCCACCACGGCGGTTCGCACACCGCGCAGCTGGCCCTCGCCCTGGACCGGCTGCGACTGGCCGTGCTGGCCACCGCGCAGCTGTCCGCGGCCAGGCTGTCGATGCTCACCGAACCGGAGCACACCGGTCTTCGGCCGTTCCTCGCCGCCGGGCCGCCGGGAAGCTCGGGAATCATGCTGCTCGAGTACAGCGCGGGATCGGCCTTGGCCGAACTGCGCGCCGCTGCCTTCCCCGCGACCTTCGGGCACGCCGTGCTGTCCAGGGGAACCGAAGACCACGCGGGTTTCGCCTCCCAGGCGGCACGGCAGACCGAACAGCTGGCCGACGCGTACCGCCTGGTGCTGGCGTGCGAGCTCGTCGCAGCGGTGCGCGCGCACCGGATGCTCGAGTCGCGGATCGAGGCACCCGTCCGGGAGCTCTACGAACAGGCGTGCTGCCGACTCGACCCGGACGTGCAGGATCGCCCGTTGTCCGACGACGTTTCGATCGCCGCGGCCCTGCTCGACGAGCTCACCTGATGCCGGCAGGTCGTCGGGCCGGAACCGCCTGCGCGAGTCGCTCGGCGAGTTCGAGGTTGAGCCGTGCTTCCTCCGGTGTCCGACGGCCGTGCCCGCAGGCGGCAGCCACGGCGGCGACGGGTTGTCCGAGGGCGGCTTCGGTGTGCCGGAGCGCACGGGCGGACAGCTCCGGGTGGTGTTCGTCGACGCAGCCCGCGATCACCTCGACGCCTCGGGCGAGGTCGCGCAGCGGCGCGTAGCTCGTGGCGGAGCTGGACGGTGGTTGATCGCCGTGGGCCAGCGGGATGTGCATGGCGGGCAGCGGATGACCGACGTGCCGCAGCCGCGTCGCCAACGCGTTGATCACCTGCACGGCGGACCGCAGGCCTGCCGGTCGGAACAGCGCGTGGTGCCCGAGATCCCCGTAGCACAGGTGCAGCGTCCACCGGGCGGATCGCGGGGCGGCGGTGATGAGCCTGGCCAGCTGGTGGGCGAGCAGGCGTGCCGCCGCCCGGCGGGCCGCGGCCGGTGCCCGGTGCATGACGTAGAGGACCGCCGGGGACTCCAGCTGGAAGGTCACTTCGGAGCCGTGGGACTGCGCGATCCGGGTGACCTCGGAGATGACCATCTGCTCGAAAACCGCGTGGAAGCGCGGCGTCTGCCCGACGCCCAGGGTGAAGATCGAGAGGTCCAAAGAGGACGGAACGCTGACCTGGACGGGTGGCCCGGCGTCGAGCCGGCGACGTGCGGCGACCGCCGCGGCCACCTCGGGCGGGCGGCCCAGCGCGATGTCGTCGGTGGTCAGCCGGTGCCCGGATCGGACCCGGTAGACCGGCATCGTGGCGTAGCTGCTCCCATCACCGGACTTCGCGGTCTCGAGCCCGGGAACCTCGGCGCGCGCCAGCAGGTAGTCGATGATCCAGTTCGGGTCCACATCGCAGGGCAGCGCGGTGAGCTCGGCGTTCCCGGAGTGCTCGAGCACCCAGCGCATGCCCGAAACGGCGTCCGGGGCGATGTCGGGCGGCAACGAGCCGACCAGGTGCACGCGGCGTCGGGAGTCGGAGATGGGGAACGGCAGTGCCATGGGAACCTCCGGGAAGCGTTGTGACCTGGCTGGAGCGGCACGGGAGGGAACTTCGCGCATCGCTCCGGTCGGGGTGGCGGCCGGAGGCGTGATCGCGGGTGCCCAACACTGGCAGATCCCGTGCGGTGGTGCAGGTTTTCGCTTCCCGCTAAGGGGGTAACGACCCGTTCGGCGGTTCGCCCGGTGGTGCCGGTCAAGCGTGACTCCGGTGGAAGATCAGGCGGTAGATCAGCAGCAGGATCAGCGACCCGATCACCGCCCACACGAAGCTCATCAGGTTGAAGCCGGTGACGCCGCCGCCGGTGAGGTGGGACGCGATCCAGCCGCCGAGGAACCCGCCGACGATGCCGATCAGGGTGGTCACGATGATCC
>NZ_JBEOVY010000348.1:0-8060 GCF_040295745.1 Saccharopolyspora sp. NPDC002686 | reverse complement strand
GACGTCGGCGTGTCGGAGCCCAAAGGTCCCGACACGCCGGGGTCCCGACACGCCGAGGCGTGCAGTTTCAATTGAAACTGCGGATGGGACTGAGCCTTTCCGCGCAAGTTCTTGTTGCAATGTGCGATCAACTCTTGTTTGGTCGTGTGGCTCCGCGGGGCGGGGTACGCGCAGCTCGTGGACTTGGTCGAACGTGAGTCTTGATCAGGAACAACGCCGCGCGCTGCGACGCTGTGGACATGAGGAACCCGGTGCTTCCGTGCTGGAGGGCCAGCACGGAAGCACCGGGTGAGGGGTTTGGTGGCGGGTGACTAAGGCTGTCGGATCAACTGGTCGAGTCGGGCCTGGGTGAGAACCCGCGGCAGTTGGGTTTGTGGTGTGTTGCCGATGACCAACGGTCGCATCATCTCCACGGCACCGCCGGTGCTTGCACCGTCCTCATGGGAGAGAATGTGGCAGTGCCAGACCGAGGCACCTGGGACGGTGAACGTGCCCGCCCACGCGGTGATGTAGTCCGGCGGAGAAACGAAATCTTCCTTTGGACCGGTTTCGTAAGGACGAGGCGGTTCGAACGGTCCGATGCTGGACGGTACGGGTTTTCCGTTGGCGTCCCACTGGCCGACATGCCAGCGCCCGATCAGCCGCAGTTCGACCATGTGCAGATGGATCGGGTGTGAGTCTGGGCTGTGGTTTCGCATGGCCCACGTCTCGGTCGAGTTCAGCTGGGGCGTCTCGGTCGGTGGGTCAAGGAAGTTCAGCAGCTGGTCTTTGTCTCCGAGCTGCGGCACACCAGGAGTGGCCTCGCCGGCCTGCACTGTCCGCAGCCGGGACCGAGCCAGCAGAGCCTCGGGCGGAAGGACGTTGTTCGTCTCCGGCAGGACCTTCGGGATTCGAGACTTATCCGGTGAGCTGGTCGAAGTCCCAACGTCGAACCGCATGATTTGAGGAATTCCGCCCCCTGTGGGGTCGACATCGTCCATAGGGCCGAGAGGCGTCGGAGCGTTGTTGGACAGCACCCAGTTCTGGCCATTGTGGCCGGTGAAGTCGACGACCACCTTGTACCGCTCCCCGGGGCCGATGAGCAGCTCGTCGACAGGGGCCGGGTGGAACAGGTACCCGGAGTCGCTGGCCACCACGGTCATCTTGGGCGGTGCAGAGGCCGTCGGGCCACTAGCTTGCTTGAGGCTCACGCGGTAGAAGCGGGAATCGGAGCCGTTGAGCAGGGTGAAGGTGTAACGGCGCGGTTCGACTTGCTGCTTCGGGGCGACCGCGCCGTTGACCACCGGCAGATCCCCGAAGAACTCGGGGTTAGCGTGGTTGTAGCACAACGTGTAGTCGGGATTGAAGGACTTGTCCTGGATCGCGAAGCTTTTGGCAAAGTCGCCCTTGGGAAGCGGGAAGTTCTCTTCCCGTTCATCGGTGTTGGGCATGAAGCCCGCGAGGCCCTCGTACACGTGGTACGAGGTGTTTTCGTGATCGTGGTCGTGGTACCACAGCGGGCCTGCGGCCTGGTCGTTGGGGTAATGGTTCGTTCGCGAGGCCCCCGGCGGGATCTCCGGTTGAATGGGCTCGGGTGAACCGTCGCTGGGAGCCGGCTGCAGACCAGCGTGACGGTGGGTGGTGATCTTGTTGTTGTTGTTCGGCTGGTCGAACGGGAATATCGGAGTTCCGGCCGCTGGTAGATCGTTGACCACCGTCACATCGATCGGCTTGCCCTTGTGCGTGGTGATCGTCGGGCCGAGGTAGTCCACTGCCGCATTCGGCGTGCTGTACCCCAAGGTCCGCACGGCGGGCCAATCGCTGTGGAACGCGTGGCTACCGACATGCGCGGTGAGGGTGTAGTGACCGGGCGCGTCAGGCTTGGCCGCGGGGGGCTGTTGGACCTCGTCTTTGAAAAACGTCGGCACCGGGGATGGCCCGCACGGCACGGCTGCCTCAGCTTTCGGGGCAAGTGGGGCGGCAGATACGAACAATCCCGTACCCACCATTGCCACGCTGGTAAAAGCTCCCAGCACACGTATCCGCGCTGGGCGTCTTTCAGGTCGCCAACGGCGGCGCAGCCTCTTGTTACCCACACCAACTCCCTCAAGTTCTCGACCGGTGACACGCGCCCTGAACGGCACCGTGGTGATCCACATGTTCTGAGCGCACCAAGTAAGACTCCGGCAGCTTTCTTGATCACCTGATGGCTTTGGGGGGATGGATAGGTCATTGGAGCGACAACAAGCACGCGATCGATTGATCGTCCACATGGGACATCGATCAGCAGAGCCGATCAGTTCCACGTTCATGCATCAACTGAGATCGACGTGTCAAGCATCGGCCGAGATCTCACACGAGGAAGGACGTGCACGTTGCCGAATTGCGCCCTACGGGATCAAGGCGCCGCCTTCGGCGGTGCAGCCGGACGTCCTGGCTCGGCGCTTGCGCGTGCGGCCTGGCGGCGGTTCGCGCGCCGGCCACCGCCCGGCCGACGAACGGCAGGCGCAGAATCCATGAAGTTGATCCATGGAAAGAACACTTCATGCCGGGGTTCTGCGCTTTTCTGTTGCACCGCAACAGGTTCGACGTGTCCCAACCGTCCCGAATCGGGAACTGCTCAACGCCACCGAAGGTTACTCGGCAAGGCTCACTCGCCCGGTCAGGTGGTGGCCGGGGTTCGGGTCAGGCGGCTGAGGCGTCGTTTGCCGATGACCCGGCAGGCCAGGTAGATCACGAACGAGATGATCGTGACGAAGGCGCTCACCGGAGCTCCCGGGGCCAGCGACAGGACGATGCCGCCCAGGACCGCGACCTCGGCGAAGACCACCGCCAGCACGGTCGCCTTGAGCGGGCTCGCGGTCACCCGAGCCGCCGCAGCGCCCGGGGTCACCATCAGCGCCAGCACCAGCAGCGCACCGACGGTGTGCACGCCGAGCGCGGTCGCCACGCCGACGAGCACCGCGAACAGCGGCGTCAGCACCCGGGCCGGCACCCCGCGCGCAGCCGCGACGTCGGGATCAACGCTGGCGAACAGCAGCGGCCGGTAGACGAAGCCGAACACCACCAGCACGAGCACCGCGCTGGCGGTGAGCAGCAGGACGTCGGTCGAGTCCACCCCGACGATCTGACCGACGAGCAGGCTGAACTTGTTCGCGGTGCGCTCCGGGTTCAACCACAGCAGCAGCACGCCGACGCCCAGGCCGAACGACAGGATCGCGCCGATCACCGAGTCCCGCTCGGTACCGCGCTGACCCAGCAGGCCCAGCAGCAACGCCGCCACCACAGCCCCGGCCAGCGCGCCGACGCCCACGCTGACGCCAACCAGCAACGCCGCCGCGGCACCGGTGAAGGCCAGCTCAGCGGTGCCGTGCACGGCGAAGGACATCTTCCGCGCCACCACGAGCGGCGCCAGGCACCCCGACACCAGGCCGAGCGCCGCGGCGGCCAGCAGCGCCTGCTGGACGAACGGGTAGCCGAGCAGGTTCACCATCGTGCTGAAGTCGAAGAGCTTGCTCAGCGCCTCGGTCATCGCGTTCACGCCTCGTCAGCCTCTTCCACGTGGCAGTGGTCGTGGTCGTCGGCACCGGCGACCACCAGCCGACCGCCGACGCGGGCGACCTCGATGTCGGTGCGGTACAGCTCGGACAGGGTCGCCGAGTTCATCACCTCGTCCGGGGTGCCGACCCGGAACCGGCCGTCGACCAGGTAGAGCACCCGGTCGACCAGCGGCAGCACCGGGTTGATCTCGTGCGTCACGAACAGCACCGCGGCCCCGGCCCGGCGCGCCTGGTCGGCGATCAACCGGCTCACCTTGCGCTGGTGCGCGATGTCCAGCGACAGCAGCGGCTCGTCGCACAGCAGCACCGACGGGTCGCTGACCAGCGCCTGAGCCACTCGCAGCCGCTGCTGCTCACCGCCGGAGAGCAGCCCCAGCGGCATCCGCGCGTACGGCGTCGCCTCGACGGCCTCCAGCGCGGCGGCGACCCGGCGCTTGCGCTCGCGGCGGCTGCCGAACCCGATGCCCCAGTGGTGACCGTCCAGCCCGAACCCGACGAGGTCGCTGCCGCGCACCGTCACGGTGGCTTCCAGCGCCCGCTGCTGCGGGATGTAGCCGATCCGGTTGCTGCCGCGGCGCGCCGGTTCGCCGGCGATCTCCACGCTGCCCGCGCTCAGCGACTGCAGTCCGAGCAGCACCTTGAGCAGGCTGGTCTTGCCGGAACCGTTCGGCCCGAGCACGGCCAGGAACTCGCCGGGAGCGACTTCCAGGTCGAGCCCGGACCACAGGGTCCGGCTGCCGTAGGCGAGCGCAGCGTCCTGCAGCCGCACCGCCGGAGCGGTGGGCGGCGCGATGGCCTGCGCGGTCTCGGGTTTGGCGGTCATGCCTCAGCGATTCTGGTTGAGGGCGCTCTGGAGCGCTGTGATCTGGGCGTCCATCCACTGCACGTAGGTCTTGCCCTCCGGCAGGGTTTCGGTCATCTCCACGACCGGGATCTGGTTCTGCTCGGCGGCGCTGCGCACGTTGCGGGTGACCGGCGATTCAGTCTGCGGGTTGTAGACGACCGCCGCCGCCTGCTTGCCGTTGATCGCGTTCTGGATCTCGGCGACCGCCGCGGCCGACGGGTCGGACTCGGCCTCGATGGCGTTGACGAACGACTGCGGGGTGACGTCGCGCAGCTGGGCGGACTCGATCAGGTAGTGCGCGACCGGCTCGGTGACGATCACCGGCTTGCCGTTGGCGGACTTGGCGATCTCGCCGACCTTGCCCTCCAGCGCTTCGACCTCGGCCTCGAACTGCCCGGCCGCCTGGTGGAACTGCTCGGCCTTGCCGGGCTGGAGCTTGCCGAGCTCGTCGGCGACCTGGTCGGCGACCTGGTGCACGACGTGCAGGTCGTACCAGACGTGCTCGTTCACCGAGTGGTTGTGACCAGCGTGTCCGTGGTCGTGACCGGCGTGCTCGCCTTCGGGGTGCTCGCCCTCGGGGTGCGCGCCTTCGGCGTGCTCGCCCTCGTCCGCGACGGCTTGCACGGTGGGCTTCTGGCCGTTGCTGCGGAGGATCTCCTCGATGAACGAGTCGTAGCCGCCGCCGTTGAACACCACCAGGTGCGCGTCGGTGACCTTCGCGGCGTCCTGCGGGGTGCTCTCGTACGAGTGCGGGTCGGCGTTGGGGTCGCTGACGATCGACTCGACCTCGACGGCGTCGCCGCCGACGGCCTGCGCGACGCTGCCCCAGACGCTGGTGGAGGCGACGACCTTGATCTTGTCGTCCGGTCCGGGCGCGGTCGGTCCCCCGGTTCCGCAGGCTGTCAGTGCGAGGGCGGCAGCGGCCAGTCCGGCCACGGCGGTGGACGCAGAGCGACTGCGAGAGGTCATCGACCGCACTCCTAGGTGATCAGTTTTGCGCAGCAGGCTGACGGCTTACTGCGAACGGTAACGGAAACCGTTGTCAACTACAGTCTAAGCACGTCGACTTGCAACACTCCACCGAGTGGGTTATTCCCCACCTCAAGAGCCGCCCCGAGACGCGAAGACGCCCCCACCAGGAGGCGGGGGCGTCAGCCGTCGGGGTGCGCGCTCGGCGTGTCAGGCGGCCAGGCGAGCTCCGGTCTCCGGGTGGAACAGGTGCACCTCGCTGTGGTCGCGCAGGGACACCTTGACCTGCTGCCCCAGCGCCGGCGGAGTCCGGCCGTCGGCTCGGACCACGAAGCGCTCCTGGGAGCCGCCGATTTCCATGGCGCCGTGGATCAGCGCGTCCGCGCCCAGCTCCTCGACGAGCTCGACGGTCATGGCCAGCCCGTCGTCCTCGCTGGAGACCAGCGACAACGCCTCCGGCCGCACACCGAAGGTCACCTTCTCCAGACCATCCGCGGCAGCCAGCGCCTGGCGCGAAAGCGGAATGGTGGTGCCGTCCAGCACCGCCCCCTCGCCGGTCAGCGGCACCGTCTTGAGGTTCATCGCGGGCGATCCGATGAACCCGGCCACGAACGCGTTCGCCGGGTTCTCGTACAGCTCCCGCGGGCTGGCGCACTGCTGCAGCACGCCGTCCTTGAGCACCGCGACCCGGTGCCCCATCGTCATCGCCTCGACCTGGTCGTGGGTGACGTAGATGGTGGTGGTGCCCAGCCGCTTCTGCAGCGCGGCGATGTTCGCGCGGGTCTCCACCCGCAGCTTGGCGTCGAGGTTCGACAGCGGCTCGTCCATCAGGAACACGCTGGGCTCGCGGACGATCGCGCGCCCCATCGCGACCCGCTGCCGCTGGCCGCCGGAGAGCGCCTTGGGCTTGCGGTCCAGGTACTTCTCCAGGTCCAGCATCCGCGCCGCTTCGGTGACCTTGTCCTTGATGACGTCCTTGGGCGTCTTGCGGAGCTTGAGCGCGAAGCCCATGTTCTCGGCCACGGTCATGTGCGGGTACAGCGCGTAGGACTGGAACACCATCGCGATGTCCCGGTTCTTCGGCGGGGTGTGCGTGACGTCGCTGCCGCCGATGGTGATGCCACCCTCGTCGACGTCCTCCAGGCCGGCGAGCATCCGCAACGCCGTCGACTTGCCCGAACCGGACGGACCGACCAGCACCAGGAACTCACCATCGGCGATGTCCAGCTCCAGCTGGTCGACGGCCCTGACCGGCGGATTCCCCTGGTACACGCGAGACGCGTTGACGTATGCAACCTCAGCCATATGTGACGCACCTTTCACTGAACCGGTCCCGAAACCGTAACCGGTCCCACACGAAAGGTCATCCCCTCGAATGAACCAACTCTCTGCGTGATCACTCTGCGTCGCTCCGTGTTCGCGACTCGAACATGAGTGGGATCTGCATCATGCTCACTTCACCGAGGGGTACTGAACCGTTACGGTTCCTCCATGGCGCGGTCAACGAATGCCCGGCGGCCTGCGACGCTCGCCTCGCTCGCTGCAGAACTCGGGGTCTCCAGGACCACGGTTTCGAATGCGTACAACCGTCCTGACCAGCTCTCACCCGAGCTGCGCAAGCGGGTGCTCGAGACGGCTCGCCGCCTCGGCTACCCCGGTCCGGACCCGGTTGCGCGTTCCCTGCGCACCCGGAAGGCGGGTGCGGTCGGCTTGCTGCTCACCGAGAACCTCTCCTACGCGTTCCGCGATCCGGGCGCCGTCGGCTTCCTCGAAGGGCTGGCGCTGGCCTGCGAGGACGCCGGACAGGGCCTGACCCTCATCCCGGCGAGCCCCGAGCGCGAGGACGTCGCAGCGGTGCACCGCGCCGGCGTGGACGGCTTCGTCGTCTACTCCGTTCCCGAGGACGACCCGCACCTGGCCGCCGTCCTCGAGCGCCCGGTGCCGGTGGTGGTCTGCGACCAGCCGCGGCTGGACAACGTCGACTGGGTCGGCCCGGACGACCGCAAGGCCATCAAGAGTGTCGCCGACCACCTGATCGGGCTCGGCCACCGCCGCATCGGCGTGCTCTGCATGCGCCTGGCGCGCGGCCGCAACGACGGCCCCGCGTCCGTGCAGCGGCAGGCCAACGCCAGCTTCCACGTGCAGAAGGCCCGGCTGACCGCGCTGGCGGAAGCCTTCAGCGAAGCAGGCGTCGACTGGACGACGGTCCCGGTCGTGGAGCGCTTCGACCACACCACGGCGTCCGGCGCGTCGGCGGCGGCCCAGCTGCTGGAGATCGACCCGGACATCACCGCGATCGTGTGCACCTCGGACATACTGGCCCTCGGCGCGCTCAGCGAGGCCCGCAACCGCGGCCTGCGGGTTCCGGAGGACCTGACGATCACCGGTTTCGACGGCATCCCGGACGCCGAGCGGGCGGGCCTGACGACGGTGCGCCAGCCGTGGCTGGAGAAGGGCCGCGCAGCGGGTCGCCTGCTCCTGGAGACCAGCGAGCCGGGCCGTCCCCGCCACATCCAGCTGGAGACCCAGCTGATCACCGGCAGCACCTCGGCCCCACCCCGCTCCGCAGAAGAGCGCTGGTTCGGCCCGTAACACCCGCAGTTTCAATGAGGCTTTTCCATCCTCGTCCTGCGTAGCGGTGCAAGTGGCGGAACCTCAGCGCCCGCCTGGACTCCGGGTGCCCGACTTTATGTATGCCAATACACGGC
>NZ_JBEOVY010000347.1:0-8107 GCF_040295745.1 Saccharopolyspora sp. NPDC002686 | reverse complement strand
GCCGATCGAGCGCAAGCAGCGCCAGCAGCGCCCAACCGGTCTCGGCGCAGCCGCGGATCGGCTCGCACCAGCGCGACCGGATCGTCCTCGAAGGCGACATCCCGAGCCCGGTGGACCCGCCGTCGGGCTGCCGGTTCCGCACCCGGTGCCGCTACGCGCAGCAGCGGTGCGCCGAGGAGGTCCCGGAGTGGGCGGAGGTCGAGCCGGGCCGCTGGTCCGCGTGCCACTTCCCCGGATCGCTGCCGCTGCGCGGCGTCGAAGGAGGCCAGGCGTGAAGCGCATCGCCGCAGTGGTCTGGGTGTTGCTGCTGGCGCTGACCGCGTGCGGCAGCGGGGCGGCCGAAGGCGGCCAGCACCTGCGGGTGGCATGGCGGTCCAATCCGTCCTCATTGGACCCGCAGCGCGGCAACTCCGGTTCGGACCACGCGATCCTCTACACCATGTACGACACCCTGGTGTCGTTCGACCCGAAGACGCTGGAGCCCGCGCCGGGGCTGGCCGAGTCCTGGGACCAGGACGACCCGACCGCGCTGGTGCTGCACCTGCGCCCGGACGTGCGGTTCCACGACGGCACGCCGGTCGACGCGCAGGCCGTCAAGTACAACATCGAGCGCGCCAAGGGTCCCAAGTCCAACATCAAGTCCGATGTGGCCGCCGTGACCGGCGTCGACGTGCTCGACGCGCGGACGGTGCGGCTGAACCTGGCCAGGCCGGACAGCTCGCTGCTGCTCACGCTCGCCGACCGCGCCGGGATGCTGGTCTCCCCCACCGCCGCCGAGCGCGAGGGCGACGCCTTCGAGCGCAATCCCGTCGGCGCCGGGCCCTGGAAGTTCGTCGAATGGCGCTACGGCCAGCTGGTGCGGGTGGAGCGCTTCCCCGGCTACTGGCAGCGCGGGCTGCCGCACCTGGACAGCATCGATTTCACGATCATGAAGGACGGCTCCACCGCGGTGAACGCGCTGCGCTCCGGCCAGCAGGACATGGTGTTCAACCCGCCGCCGCAGGACGTCGGACTGCTCAGCGCGGCGAAGGGCACGAAGGTCGCCGCGGGCCCGCAGCTGTACCAGCTGATCATCTACCTGGACCTGAGCGCGCCGGTGTTCCGCGACCGGCGGGTCCGCGAGGCGCTGAACCTGGCGCTGGACCGCGAGCAGATCCTCAAGGTCACCCAGTTCGGGCAGGGCGAACCGGGCTGGACGCCGCTGCCGTCGGACCACTGGGCGTTCCCGAAGTCCGCGGTGCCCACCTACCCGCACGATCCCGACCGGGCCAGGCGGCTGCTCGCCGAAGCCGGTCACGCCGACGGCCTGCGGTTCCCGCTGCTCACCTACCCGGATCCGGTCAACGTGCGGCTGGCCGAGGTGCTGAAGTACCAGCTCGGCAAGGTCGGCGTGCAGATCGACCTGATCCCGACCGAGCTGACGCAGGCCAGCAGCGAGTTCTTCAACGAGCGCAAGTACCCGGCGCTGCTGTCGGCCTGGACCGGTCGGCCGGATCCGGGCCTGACCTACAAGCTGATGTTCACCGAGCGCGGCTACTACAACGCCGGGCACGTCGCCACGCCCGGCATCGACGAGGCGCTCAACGCCGCGAACGGCACCGCTGATCTGGCCCAGCGGTCGGAGAAGCTGGGCGCGGTGGCCCGGATCGTGGCCGACCAGTCGCTGTTCGTGCCGCTGATCTTCCCGAACGCGGTCGCCGCCTACCGCGAGCACGTGCAGGGCTTCGAACCGAACTTGCTGGGCAAACCCAAGTTCACCACCGTGAGGATCCAACGATGACCGCGCTGGCTCTGCGCCCCGGCCGGGACACCGCGCTGCTGCGCGTGATCGGCCGACGTGTCCTGGTCGCCGTCCCGACCCTGGTGCTGGCGACGTTCGTGGTGTTCGGCCTGCTGCACCTGATCCCGGGCGACCCGGCGCAGGCCATCGCCGGCGAGCACGCCACGCCGGAGCGGCTGGCCGAGATCCGCGCCCAGCTCGGGCTGGACCAGCCGTTCGCCGTCCAGTACCTCGACTGGCTGCGGCACGCGATCACCGGTGATCTCGGCACCTCGTTGAGCACCGGTGAGAGCGTGGGATCGCTGATCTGGCAACGGCTTCCCACCACGCTGACGCTCGGCGCGGCAGCGCTGCTGGTGGCCGTCGGCCTGGGCGTACCGCTCGGGGTGGCCGCCGCGCTGCGGCAGGGGCGACCGGCCGACACCGCCATCACCGGCGCGGCGACGCTGGGCATCGCGGTGCCGAACTTCTGGATCGGCATGGTGCTGGTGCTGGTCTTCGCCGTCCAGCTGCAGTGGTTGCCCGCGACGGGATTCGTCGGCCTCGCCGAGAACCCCCTGCAGACGGTGCAATACGTGGTCCTTCCCGCGATCGCGCTCGGCATGGTCGGCGCCGCCGAGGTGTGCCGCCAGCTGCGCAGCGCGCTGATCGAGGTGCTGCGGTCGGACTTCATGCGCACCCACCGGGCGAAAGGCCTGTCGCACCGGACGATGGTCTGGCGGCACGCTTTGAAGAACGCCGGGCTGCCGCTGGCGACGATCATCGGGCTGCTGGTCAGCCGGGTGCTCGGCGCGAGCGTCGTGGTGGAGACCCTGTTCGCGATTCCCGGCCTCGGCACCCTCGTCGTGGAGGCGACCACCCAGCGCGACTACCCGGTGATCCAGGGCGTCGTGCTGATCACCGCGCTGCTGGTGCTGCTCACGAACCTGGTGGTCGACCTGGCCTACCGGTTCATCGACCCGCGTATCTCGGAGTGATGCCATGACCACGCTTTCCCCACCGCGCCGGGAGAACCGGCTGTGGCTGGTCGTGCGGGACTGGCGCGGCCTGGCGTCCGCCGGGTACCTCGTGGTGCTGGCGGCGCTGGCGCTGCTGGCACCGGTGGTGACCGCGCACGAACCGAACGCGCAGAACTTCGACGCCATCCTCGCCCCCGCCGGCACGCCCGGCTACCTGCTGGGCAGCGACGACCTCGGCCGGGACGTGCTCAGCAGGCTGATCCACGGCGCGCAGGCGTCGCTGCTGGCCAGCTTCCTGGCGGTCGGGGTCGCGCTGCTGATCGGCATCCCGCTCGGGCTGGTCGCGGGCTACCTCGGCGGCATCGTCGACAGCGCGGTGATGCGCGTGGTGGACACCCTGCTGTCGTTCCCGGCGATCATCCTCGCGATCGCGATCACGGCGGCGCTGCAGCCGAGCCTGGTCAACTCGATGGTCTCGGTCGGCATCGTGTTCGCGCCTTCGGTGGCCCGCTTGATGCGCGCGCAGGTCCTCGCGGTGAAGGAGGAGACCTACGTCGAGGCGGCGCGCAGCTTCGGCAGCCGGGGCCGGCACCTCGTGCTGCGGCACCTGGTGCCGAACGCGATCCAGCCGGTGCTGGTGCAGTCCAGCCTGCTGCTGGCGCACGCGCTGATCGCCGAGGCGAGTCTGAGCTTCCTCGGCCTCGGCGTGCAGCCACCCGACCCGAGCTGGGGCTCGATGCTGGCCCGCGCCTACACGTTCCTCTACCAGGCACCGCTGCAGATGCTGGTGCCCGGCATCGCGATCGCCGCGACCGCGCTGGCGTTCAACGTCCTCGGCGACGTCGCGCAACAGGCCCTCGACCCGCGCCGGAACCGCTAGGAGCTGACCCGGATGCGTCGCGAAAGGCTCCCGGCACCACGCCCTCCGCCCGTCCGCCCACGAGTTGGCGTTCTCGCACGAGAACCGCGTCTCCCCCGGCCCGCGTGCCGCGCTGACGCGCCTCCACCGACCGACCCCCGTGACCACTTTGGAGGGACATTGTCCTGGCAACCGGAAATCGACGAACTGCGGCGGCGCGAGGAGCTCGCGCAGCGCATGGGCGGGCCGGAGAAGGTCAAGCGGCAGCACGACCACGGCAAGCTGACCGTCCGGGAGCGCATCGACGAGCTGCTGGATCCCGGCAGCTTCCGCGAGATCGGCGCCATCGCCGGGAAGTTCCAGCCGGACGGCGCGTTCCAGCCCGCGAACTTCGTGTTCGGCCGCGGGCGGCTGGACGCCCGGCCGGTCGTGGTCGGCGGCGACGACTTCACGGTGCGCGGCGGCGCGTCCGACGCCTCGATCCGGGAGAAGCAGATCATGGCCGAGCAGCTGGCCAACGAGCTGCAGATCCCGTTGGTGCGGCTGGTCGACGGCACCGGCGGTGGCGGTTCGATCCGCTCGCTGGAGACGATCGGCCGCACCTACGTCCCGGCCAACCCGGGCTGGGAGTGGGTCGCGGCGAACCTGGGCACCATCCCGGTGGTGGCGCTGGCGCTCGGCTCGGTCGCCGGGCTCGGCGCCGCTCGGGTGGCCGCCAGCCACTACTCGGTGATGGTGCGCGGCATCTCGCAGGTCTTCGCCGCCGGGCCGCCGCTGGTGGCGCGGCTCGGGCAGACCGTCACCAAGGAGGAGCTGGGCGGCAGCGACATCCACGGCCGCAACGGTGTGGTGTTCGACGTGGTCGATTCCGAGAAGGAGGCCTTCGACCGCACCCGCCGCTTCCTGTCCTACCTGCCGCCGTCGGTGCACCAGCTGCCGCCGCGCGCGGAGTGCGGTGACGACACCGAGCGCCGCGAGGACTGGCTGATCGAGGCCGTCCCGCGCGACCGGCGCCGCCCGTACCAGATCCGCCCGATCATCAACGCCGTGGTGGACCAGGGCTCGTTCCTGGAACTGGGCAGGGGTTTCGGCCGGTCGGCGGTCGGCGGCCTGGCGCGGCTGAACGGCTGGCCGGTGGTGGTGCTGGCCAGCGACCCGATGGTCTACGGCGGCGGCATGACCGCCGACTCCAGCCGCAAGATCGAGTGGCTGGTGGACCTCGCCGAGACGTTCCACCTGCCGGTGGTGCACTTGGTGGACCAACCCGGCTTCGTCATCGGCGTGGAGGCGGAGAAGGCGGGCACCATGCGCTACGGCGTGCGTGCGCTCAACGCCGTCTACCAGGCGAAGGTGCCGTGGGCGTCGGTGATCCTGCGCAAGGTCTTCGGCGTCGCGGGTGCTGCGCACACCAACGCCGCACGGGTGCACTACCGCTACGCGTGGCCGTCGGCGGACTGGGGCTCCCTGCCCATCGAGGGCGGCGTCGAGGCCGCGTACCGGGCCGACCTGGACGCCGCCGAGGACCGGCAGGCGCTGCTGGACGAGATCACCGAGAAGATGAACGCGATCCGCTCCCCGTTCCGCACGGCGGAAGCGTTCAACATCGAGGAGATCATCGATCCCCGCGACACGAGACCGCTGCTGTGCGAGTTCGCCGACCTGGCCGCACCGCTGCGCGCGGCAGGCCCTTCGACGTGGCACTTCCGGGGGTGACGTGATGATCAGCGCCATGAGCGGGGTGCGCGTGCTGGAGATCGCGCACTACATCGCCGGACCGCAGTGCTGCCAGATCCTCGCCGACCACGGGGCCGAGGTGATCAAGGTCGAGCCGCCGGACGGCGAGATGGGCCGCCGCGCCCAGCCGGTCCACGACGGCGACAGCCTCTACTTCGCCGCGAACAACCGCACCAAGCGCGCCATCACCCTCGACCTGCGCAGCGAGCAGGGCAAGGAGGTCCTGCACGAGCTGATCAGCCGGGCCGACGTGCTGGTGACCAACTACGCCAACGGCGTGCCGGACCGGCTCGGTTTCGGCTTCGACGAGACGCACCGGATCAACCCGCGGACCGTGATGGTGCACATCACCGGGTTCGGCCGCACCGGGCCGTATTCGTCGTGGGTGGCCTACGACGGCATCATCCAGGCGATGAGCGGGCTGGCCGACATGACCGGTGAGCCCGACGGCGCGCCGACCATCGCGGGGCCGTTCGTCGCCGACAACGTCACCGGCATGCAGGCGGCGATGGCGGCCATGCTCGGCCTGCTGGCGCGGGAGCGGACCGGCCGGGGCCAGCTGATCGACGTGGGCATGCTGGATTCGATGTTCCCGCTGCTGGCCCACCACCTCTCGGTCGCGGCGGCGGGCATCGGCGAGCCGACGCGGTGGGGGTCGGCGCTGCCGACGAACTACTCGGGGCTGTACCCGGCGGGCGACGGCTGGGTGTACATCGCGCCGATCACGCCGAAGATGTGGGAGTCCTTCAGCGCCCTGCTCGGCCACCCGGAGTGGGCGGAGCAGGAGGCCGCCGAGCCCGGCTGGCGGGTGCGGGAGCGGGAGCGGATCGACGCGCAGGTCGTCGAGTGGACCCGGGGCCGCACGAAGGCCGAGGTCGTGTCGGCGCTGCAGGCCGGTGGAGTGGTGTGCGGACCGGTGCAGTCGGTGGCCGACCTGGTGTCGGATCCGCAGGTGCGGGCCCGGGGCATCGCGGTGGAGGTGCCGTTGCGCGACGGCGCGCACGCGACGGTGCCCGGCCCGGCGCTGCGGCTGGCCGACACCCCGGCTCGTTCCCCCGAACGCCCGCCGGGGCTGGGCGAGCACAACGACGAGGTGCTGGCGCAGCTCGGTTATTCGGCGGAGCGCATCAAGGCGCTGCACCGGGACAACATCACCGGGAGGGCCTCGTGATCGACGGACTGCTGGTGGCCAACCGGGGCGAGATCGCGCGGCGGATCATCCGGACCGCCCGCGGGCTCGGGGTGCGGACCATCGCGATCCATTCCGAAGTGGACACCGGACTGCCCTACGTCGCCGAAGCCGACGAGGCAGTCCCGCTGGACTCACCGCGCGACTTCCTCTCGGCGGAGGCGATCCTCGCGGTGGCGAGGAAGACCGGGGCGACGGCGGTGCACCCGGGCTACGGGTTCCTGTCGGAGAACCCGGATTTCGCCCGCCGCTGCGCGACGGCGGGCCTGATCTGGGTCGGCCCGTCGCCGGAGGCGATGGAGCTGCTCGCCGACAAGGCCGCGGCGCGGGCGCACATGGCGTCAGCCGGGGTTCCGGTGCTGCCGGGCAGCACCGGGATCGCGTCGGCCGCCGAGGCCGATGCCGCGGCCTCGGAGCTGGGTTTTCCGCTGATGGTCAAGGCGGTTTCCGGTGGCGGCGGCATCGGGATGGGCATCGCTCGCGATGCCGAATCCCTGGCACGCGCGGTGCGGACCGCGCTGTCGCGAGGCGGTAGCGCGTTCGGCGACGCCCGGATCCTCCTGGAGCGGTACGTGCCGCGCGCCCGGCACGTGGAGGTGCAGGTCGTCGGCCTGCCCGACGGCACGGTGCGCACGTTCGGCGAGCGGGACTGCTCGGTGCAGCGGCGGCACCAGAAGGTCGTGGAGGAATGCCCTTCCCCGGCCGTGGATGCCGCGCTGCGCTCCCGGCTGTGCGCGGCTGCGGTTCGGGCGGCCGAGAGCGTCGGGTACCGCAACGCGGGCACCGTGGAGTTCCTGCTCGATCCCGGCACCGGGGAGTTCTTCTTCCTGGAGGTGAACACCAGGCTGCAGGTCGAGCACCCGATCACCGAGGAGGTGCACGGCATCGACCTGGTGGAGCTGCAGCTGCGGATCGCCGCGGGAGCGGACGTTCCGGCGGACTTCCCAGCGTCGAGCGGGCATGCCGTCGAGCTGCGGGTCTACGCGGAGGACCCGGTCCGCTTCCTGCCCCGGCCCGGGCGGATCACCGGGTGGGCCGAGCCGGCCGGGGTGCGGGTCGAGTCCGGCTACGCGGCCGGAACCGAGGTGAGCCCGCACTTCGACCCGCTGCTGGCGAAGATCGTGGCGCACGGCGCCGACCGCGCGGACGCCCTGGCCCGGGCGCGGCGGGCGGTCGCTGAGTTCGTCGTGCGGGGCCCGAAGTGCAACCTGCCGTTCCTGGCCGAAGTGCTGGACGCCCCGGAGTTCACCGCCGGGAACTACGACACCGGCGTGGTCGACCGGATCATCGCCGCCCGCTGACAGGAGGGGAACAACATGGAGATCAAGGCGGAAATGGTCGCCAACGTCTGGAAGGTGCTGGTGACCGAGGGCACGGCGGTCAAGGCCGACCAGGAGCTGGCGGTCCTGGAGTCGATGAAGATGGAGATCCCGGTGCTCAGCGAAACCGACGGCGTGGTGACCCGCCTCGCGGTCGCCGAAGGCGACGCGGTCAACGAAGGCGACCTCATCGCCGTCATCTCCGCGGAGTGAACGCCAGGCGCGACGAGGTCGAGCGCCAGTCCCGGAGGCCCGCGTCGACGGGCC
>NZ_JBEOVY010000346.1:0-8134 GCF_040295745.1 Saccharopolyspora sp. NPDC002686 | reverse complement strand
GTGGAAAACGCTCTCGTCGAAGGAAACCGCGCCGTCGAACTCCGCCGTGCGGCATGAAACCTCACCAGCCTGAAACCCCGAAGGGGCAGCCGCCAGGCCGGGCTTGACATCCGGACCGCAGCCCCAAAAATCCGACCAAGCGGGGATGGCCCAGCACGGCGGAACATCCACCAGCCCCAACCACGACCAATCCCGAAACGCAAGGAACAAACCCGAAAACCCCAACCCAGGCCGAACGAGAAACCCGAGGAGGAGACCCCAGTGCCAACCCCCTGGTGGCGAAACGCGGTCGTCTACCAGGTCCTCCCACGCAGCTTCGCCGACGCCAGCGGAGACGGAATCGGCGACCTCCCCGGCCTGACGTCCAAACTGGACCACCTCACCGACCTCGGCGTGGACGCCCTCTGGCTGACCCCCTGCTACCGGTCCCCGTGGACGGACGCGGGCTACGACATCACCGACCACCGCCAAGTGGATCCAGCCCTCGGCACGCTCGCCGATTTCGACCGGATGCTCGCCGAAGCCCACGCCAGAGGCCTCCGCGTCCTCCTCGACGTGGTCCCGAACCACACCTCGGACCAGCACGAGTGGTTCCGCCGAGCACTGGCCGCCACCCCGGGTTCCCCGGAGCGCGATCGCTACGTCTTCAAGGACGGCAGGGCCCCGGGCCGTCCGCCGAGCAACTGGGAGTCCCGCTTCGGCGGTTCGGCCTGGACCCGGACCTCCGACGGCCAGTGGTACCTGCACCTGTTCGCCCCGGAACAACCGGACCTGAACTGGCGCGACCCGCGAGTCCGCGAGGAGTTCGCCGGCATCCTCCGCTTCTGGGGCGACCGGGGCGTGGACGGATTCCGCGTCGACGTGGCCGCAGCCCTGGTCAAGGACCTGCGAGAACCCCTCCGGGACGTGGTGGGCGGCGAGGGCTGCGAGGGGCTCGACGACTTCGCGGCCAACCCGGACCACCCGTTCCTGGACCGGCCGGAGGTCCACGAGATCTACCGCGAGTGGAACCGGATCTTCCACGAGTTCGATCCGCCGCTGATCGGCGTGGCCGAGGCGTGGGTCCGGGGCGATCGCCGGGTCCGCTACATCCGCCCGGGCGAGCTCCAGCAGGCGTTCAACTTCGAGTTCCTGCGGGTGCGCTGGCGGGCCGCGGACTACCGCCGGGTGGTGGCGGAGTCGATCGCGGCAGCGCGTTCGGTGGGCCGGACGGCGACGTGGGCTCTGAACAACCACGACGTGGTGCGCCAGGTGTCGGTGCTCGGCCTGCCTCGTGACGTCGACCCGCGCGTGTGGCTGACGACGAACGGCACCGACCCGCCCGCCGACCTGGAGCTCGGCACCCGCCGGGCGAGGGCGGCGATCATGCTCGTGCTGGCGCTGCCCGGATCCGCCTACCTGTACCAGGGCGAGGAGCTGGGCCTACCGGAAGTCGCCGACCTGCCAGCGCAGGCGCTGGGGGATCCGAAGCGCAGCGGCAAGGACAAGGGCCGCGATGGCTGCCGGGTCCCGCTGCCCTGGACCAGGGGCGGACCGTCGTTCGGTTTCGGCGGCGCCCGGCCGTGGCTGCCGCAACCCCGCGACTGGGGCGACTACTCGGTCGAGGCGCAACGCGGAGACCCCGACTCGATGTTGGAGCTCTACCGCTCAGCTCTGCGGCTGCGCCGGGAGTTCAGCGGTCACGAGTCGTTCAGCTGGGACGACCGGAATATCGGCGACGTCCTGGCCTTCCGGCGCGGCGACGTCCTGGTCCTGGTGAACACCGGCAGCACCACCGCACAGCTCCCCGCCGGTTCGGTCCTGCTGGCCAGCTCCCCGCTCGAGGACGGGCTTCCCGCCGACACCGCGGTCTGGCTGCGCCGCGAATGAGAACGGGGACCTCCCGACCACCCAGGTCAGAAGGTCCCCGTGCGCGGTTCTCAGCTGCTCGCGCCGTTCAGCTTGGACTTCCGGCGCCCGTACCCGAAGTACACCGCCAGCCCGATCGCCGTCCACACCGCGAAGGTCAGCCAGGTGACGGTGTCCAGGCCGAAGATCAGGTACACGCACAGCGCCAGGCCCAGCAGCGGGATCCACGGCATCAGCGGCGTCCGGAAGCTGCGCGGCAACTCCGGCCGGGTCCGGCGCAGGACCAGGACGCCGATGTTGACCAGGCTGAACGCGACCAGGGTGCCGATGCTGGTCGCCTCGGCGAGCTGGTTGAGCGGCACGACCGCGGCCAGCAGCGCCACCACGACGCCGACCAGGAGGGTGTTGCGGGCCGGCACCGCGCGCCTGTTGACCTGCGAAAGCATGCCCGGCATCAGGCCGTCCCGGGACATCGAGACCAGGATCCGGGTCTGGCCGTACAGCACGGTCAGGACCACCGAGGCGATGGCGACCACCGCGCCGAACGCGAGCACCACCGAGGCCCAGCCCTGCCCGGTCACGATGCGCAGGGCGGTGGCCAGCGAGGCGTTGGAGTCGGCCAGCGCGTCGACGCCGACCGCGCCCACTGCGGCGAAGGCGACCAGCACGTAGATCGCGGTGACGATGGCCAGCGACAGGATGATCGCGCGCGGCAGGTCCCGCTTCGGGTTGCGGGCTTCCTCACCTGCGGTGGAGGCCGCGTCGAAGCCGATGAAGGAGAAGAAGACGGCCGAGGCGCCCACCGAGATGCCGGCGAAGCCGTACGGGGCGAACGGCGCCATGTTGTCCGAGTTGAACGCGGTGATGGCCACCGCGACGAAGAACACCAGGACAGCGATCTTGAGCAGGGTGGTGATGGTGGTGACCCGCGCGCTCTCCCGCACGCCGCGCAGCAGCACGGACGTGGCCAGCAGCACGATCAGCGCGGCCGGGATGTTGACCACGCCGCCTTCGCCGGGCGGTGCGGACAGCACGTCCGGGATGGTGACGCCGACGGTGCCCTGCAGGAATTCGTTCAGGTAGCCGCCCCAGCCGACGGCGACCGCTGCGACGGACACGCCGTACTCCAGCAGCAGGCACCAGCCGCAGATCCAGGCGACGAGTTCGCCGAGCGTGGCGTAGGTGTAGGAGTAGGCGGAACCGGACACCGGGACGCTGCCGGCGAGTTCGGCGTAGGCCAGGGCGGAGCACAGCGCGGCCAGGCCGGCCAGCACGAAGGACACGACCACCGCGGGTCCGGCGGCCGGGGCGGCTTCGGCCAGCACCACGAAGATCCCGGTTCCGAGCGTCGCGCCGACCGAGAGCGCCACCAGGGGGACCAGGCCGAGGGTGCGGCGCAGCTGGGTGTGCGAGCCCTCGTCGGCGAGTTGCTCAGCGGGTTTGACGCGCATCAGGGTTCGGGCGAATGACACGAGCGGTAACGTTATCTCGCTCAGCGGGAACATCGAGGTCCGACCTGGCTCAACCCGCCGGTGGACACGGGGGTGCTCGGCTTCTCGATCGGCGCCCGTACGCTGTGCCGGGTGCGACTCGTCATTGCCCGCTGCCAGGTGGACTACATCGGCCGACTCACCGCGCATCTGCCCATGGCGCAGCGCTTGCTGCTGGTGAAGTCCGACGGTTCGGTGTCGGTGCACTCGGACGACCGGGCCTACAAGCCGTTGAACTGGATGAGCCCGCCGTGCTGGCTGATCGAGGATCCGGGCGTGTGGACGGTGCAGAACAAGGCCGGCGAGAAGCTGGTGATCACCGTCGAAGAGGTGCTGCACGACTCCAAGCACGAGCTGGGCGTCGAGCCGGGCCTGGTCAAGGACGGCGTCGAAGCGCACCTGCAGGAGCTGCTGGCCGAGCACGTGACGACGCTGGGCGAGGGGTGGTCGCTGGTGCGCCGCGAGTACCCGACCGCGATCGGCCCGGTGGACCTGATGTGCCGGGACGCCAACGGCGCGAGCGTGGCGGTGGAGATCAAGCGGCGCGGTGAGATCGACGGCGTCGAGCAGCTGACCCGCTACTTGGAGCTGCTCAACCGCGACCCGCTGCTGTCCCCGGTGACCGGCATCTTCGCGGCGCAGCAGATCAAGCCGCAGGCCCGCACGCTGGCCGAGGACCGGGGCATCCGCTGCGTGGTGCTCGATTACGAGAAGCTGCGCGGCATCGAGCCGGACGAGTACCGGCTGTCCTGGTTCTGCTGCTGCGTCGGAGCGCTTCCCGGGCATCGGTGCTGGGAAGCGCCCCTTCTCGCGTCAAGCGGTCTTGATCGCGCCGCCGTCGACGAGGTGGTCGGCGCCCGCGGTGCTCGCCGCGTGCGGGGAGGCGAGGAAGGCGACCAGCGCCGCGACTTCGGTCGGTTCGACCAGGCGTCCGGTGGTCATGTCCGCTTCCGCCGGGAGCTGGGCGAGCAGGTCGGCCAGCGGGATGCCGAGCGCGTCCGCGAGCTGTGCGCCGTGCCCGTCGGCGCCTTCCCACATCGAGGTGCGCACCGGGCCGGGGGAGATGGTGTTGACCCGCACGCCCTGCGGTCCGACTTCGGTGGCCAGGGCTTTGCTGAACGCGGTCAGCGCTGCCTTGGCGGTGGTGTAGGGCATCGGTCCGGAGTGCGGCAGCCGGGCGCCGACCGACGAGATGTTGACGATGGCGCCCTTGCGGTCGAGCAGGCTCGGCAGTGCTGCGCGGGTGGTGCGCACCGCGCTGAAGAAGTTCAGCTCGAAGGTCTGCTGCCACTGCGCGTCGGTGAGCTCGGCGAATCCGGCGACCAGGCCGCCGTCGCCGCCTCCGACGTTGTTGACCAGAAGGTCTAGCGGTCCTGCCTCGGCGATCGCCCGGTCGACCAGGTGCTTCGGCGCGTCGGGCTCGGACAGGTCGGCGGGGATTCCGATGGCGCCCGTCGCCGCCAGTTCCGGCGAGATCGTGCGCGCCGCTGCGACCACGCGCATGCCTTCGGTGGCGAGCGCGGATGCGATGGCCAGGCCGATGCCGCGGCTGGCGCCGGTCACGAGGGCGGTCTTGCCGGAAAGCTGCAGGTCCACGCCTGCCTCCTCTGTTGCATCGAGAGTGACGCGACAGACGATATAGATGCAACATCATTGTGGCAACTAATGGATCAGCTGGGACAGTGCTGTAGTGTCCGCCGGGTGACGCGAGCGATGCGGGCGGACTCGGAGCGGACGGTTCAGGTGATCCTGGAGGCCGCTGAGCGCGTGCTGCGCGAAGACCCGGGAGCGTCCATGGCGCAGATCGCCGAGGCCGCCGGGGTCGCGCGCACCACGGTGCACCGCCGGTTCGCCAGCCGGGAGTCGCTGGTGGAGGCGATGGCCGTCTGGGCGGCCGAGCAGTTCCGCGACGCCGTCGCGACGGCCCGCCCGGACACTGCTCCGCCGCTCGTCGCGCTGCACCAGGTCACCGCCAACGTGCTGCGGGTGAAGGTCGACTGGGGTTTCGCGATGAGCCGGACCGCAGGCGGCGAGGTCGAGCGCATCCACGAAGAGGTGCGGCAGTCCTGCATCGACCTGTTCAGCCGCGCTGCGGATTCAGGTGTGCTGCGCGCGGACGTGGACCGGGAGTGGGCTCGGCGGGTCTACTACGCGCTGATCCACGAGGCCGCCGAAGCCGGCTGGGACGGCGGCGACGTCGACGAGCTGGCGGCGCGGGTGGTCGACACGCTGCTGAAAGGCGTCGGGGTCTGAGCTCAGGTGCCGTCGGGTTCGCCCGTGCGGCAGGTGTTCAAGTGCAGCGCCGACCACGGCGCGATGAGGTCGGCGAGGTGTCGCAGGAATGCGGTCGACCGGTCTTGTCCGGTGCCGGCCTTTCCGGCGGAGTCGATCGGGGCCTCGGCGAGTCCGGCGATGATGGCCAAGTCGATTCGGGCGTTCACGGCTCCTCCCCCTGGACCGCTGCGCGTGTGCCTGATGTGACGGTACCGGTCACAATCCGTCGCAGGTGGGTTGCGCTTCGCATATCACTCGCTTGGCCCTGCCTCTCGGCGCCGATGATCGATTCAGTTGCGGATCCAACGAATTGATATCGGGTCGGTGTGAGCTGCTGCACTGTGCGGTACTGTCCGGCTGCGGTTGCCGAGTGGTGGTTGTCGTTGGACTTTGTTGGGTCTGGAGGTGGGGTAGCGGTGCTGCTAGCCCAGGGGCGGTTGCTGGATGCGAATCCCGTCGACTACGTGCTGTTGGCGTTGTACTTCGCGTTCGTGCTGGGTATCGGGTATTTGGCTCGGCGGGCGGTGTCGACGAGCCTGGACTTCTTCCTGTCGGGCCGGGCGCTGCCGGCGTGGGTGACCGGGTTGGCGTTCATCTCGGCGAACCTGGGCGCTATTGAGATCATCGGCATGTCGGCCAATGGTGCTCAATACGGAATGCCGACGATGCATTATTTCTGGGTCGGCGCGGTGCCCGCCATGCTCTTCTTGGGCGTGGTGATGATGCCGTTCTACTACGGCTCGAAGGTGCGCAGCGTTCCCGAGTTCATGTTGCGGCGTTTTGGTCGTGCCGCGCATTTGGTGAATGGTATTTCTTTCGCGGTCGCGCAGGTTCTGATCGCCGGCGTGAACCTGTTCCTGTTGGCCAGCATCGTGAATGCGCTGCTGGGTTGGCCGTTGTGGGTTTCGGTGTTGATCGCGGCGGCGATCGTGCTGTCGTACACGGCGCTCGGCGGTTTGTCGGCGGCTATCTACAACGAGGTCCTGCAGTTCTTCGTGATCGTGGCGGCGCTGCTGCCGCTGACGATCGTGGGCCTGATCAAGGTCGGTGGCGTGCAGGGCCTGGTCGACAAGGTCACCGCTGGTCCGGGCGGTGCGGAGCAGCTCTCGGCCTGGCCGGGCACCGAGCTGACCGGCTTCTCCAACCCGGTGTGGAGCGTGATCGGGCTGGTGTTCGGTCTGGGATTCGTGCTCTCGTTCGGGTATTGGACGACGAACTTCGTCGAGGTGCAGCGCGCGATGGCCTCGAAGAGCATGTCGGCCGCCCAGCGCACGCCGATCATCGGTGCGTTCCCGAAGATGTTCATCCCGTTCATCGTGATCATTCCGGGCATGATCGCCGCGGTGGTCATCCCGGAGATGAGCGAGTACAAGGCCGCCGGTGGACCGGAAGGCGGATCGCTGAGCTACAACGATGCGATCTTGTTGTTGATGCGGGATCTGCTGCCCAACGGAATCCTGGGCATCGCGCTGGCCGGTTTGCTGGCGTCGTTCATGGCGGGCATGGCGGCGAACCTGTCGTCGTTCAACACGGTGTTCACCTACGACATCTGGCAGACCTACATCGTGCGGGACCGGCCGGACAGCTACTACCTGAACATGGGCCGCTGGGTGACCGTCGGCGCGACGCTGGCGGCGGTGGGCACCGCGTTCATCGCCTCCGGCTACTCGAACCTGATGGACTACTTGCAGCAGCTGTTCTCGTTCTTCAACGCGCCGCTGTTCGCCACGTTCATCCTCGGCATGTTCTGGAAGCGGATGACCCCGCACGCCGGTTGGGCCGGTCTGGTGCTGGGCACGGTGTCCGCGGTGGTGGTGTTCGCGATGTCCGAGACCGGGGTGCTGGACCTGCCGGGCCAGGGCGCGAGCTTCGTGGGCGCCGGTGTGGCGTTCGTGGTCGACATCATCGTCAGCGTCGTGGTGTCGTTGGTGACCAAGCCGAAGCCGGAGACCGAGCTGGCCGGGCTGGTGTACTCGCTGACGCCGCGGTCGAGCCGCCAGGCGGCGACCAGCGGCGAGGACGCCGGCTGGTACCGCCGTCCGGGTCTGCTGGCCGGTATCGCGCTGGTCCTGGTCATCGCCCTCAACATCATCTTCGCCTGACCGAGGAGGTCTTCCCATGCCAGGACAGGGTTCCGGCCATTCCGCGGGTGCCTTCGACATCCGCACCGTCATCGCGCTGCTGTTCGCCATCTACGGCGTGGTGATCACCGTCGTCGGCGTCGTGCAGCCGCAGTCCGAGATCGACAAGTCGGCGGGCGTGAACATCAACCTCTGGGCGGGCATCGGCATGCTCGTCTTCGCCGCGGTCTTCATCGCCTGGGCGCGCCTGCGCCCGATCCGGGTCCCGGACGAAGTCGGCGAGCAGTAAAACCTGTCTGACGCACTCGTTTTGCGTGGCGGTGCGGGTGGCGGAACCTCAGACGCCGCCTGGCTGCGGGATCCCGTTCTTATGTATGTCCGATACACGGCGAACGGGCTGTCCTCGCCAGGCGACGTCTGAGAACCCGCGGCGGTGCGAGC
>NZ_JBEOVY010000345.1:0-8138 GCF_040295745.1 Saccharopolyspora sp. NPDC002686 | reverse complement strand
CGGCCTCCAGCGTGAAGCCGCCCGCGAACACGCTGAGGCGCTGCCACAACGTCCGCTCCTGCGGCGTGCACAGATCCCAGGACAGCTCCATGACCGCCGACACGAGCGCACCGAAGAGCAGGCCCACCAGCGCGTCGTGCGGGTAGTGGGCGCCGACGAAGACCCGGGAGAACGCCGCGCCCATCGCGAGGAGCAGGGCCGGGATGCCGAGCTTCCGCCAAGCGACCAGCACGCCGATCGCCGCAGCGCCCGAGATGACAGAGTGGTTGCTGGGGAAGGACCAGTCACCCGGCGCCGGGCACTCCACGATGGTCGTCACGTGCATCGCCCGGCACGGCCGGTTCTCCTGGATCAACGACTTGAGGATCTCGCTCAGCGCGTAGGCCACCCCCACAGCCACCACGCCGAGCAGCGCGATCGCCATCGATCGCGCGGGCATCCGTCGTGCTCGCCAGCAGGAGAGCAGCAAGAAGCCGAAGAGCAGCACCAGTGCCGCCTCGGTGAAGAAAGCGGCGAAGGACTGCACCCATTCCGGAGTCCCGGCGGCGAAACCCACGACGTCGCGGTAGAGCTCCGCGCTGATGTCGGGTACGCCGCCGGCGTTGTCCGGGTTGCCCGCGCCCGCTGGTGTCCGCCCGGCTTGCACCATTGCTGCCGATCGGTGTTCTAACACGTGTTGACCTGCCATCCATTTCGACTCGAACCCCTCGTGGAGGGGGAGACGGCACCAGGTCGGCGGTAGCGGGGGCACCGGGGTGCACCGTCCGCGGGGGTGTCCTGAGCCAGGTTCAATCCGCCGGAGCCGTCTCAGCCAGGGTAGCCAGGCGGGAGCGGGGTCGGCTGACGCGCTCGGTCGATCCCGCCAGCGACGAACTCCGAGACCGCGTGAACGGCGTGCTGCCGCAACAGCATCACGGTGACCGGGTCGTCGGACACCTCGGTCACCCGCACCCCGCCGGGCAGCCGCTCCACCTGCAGGTCCACCGCCTGGTGGTGCGCGAAAACCGCTGCGAACAGGGGATCTTCCTGCCGGATCGCCGCGCCTCGCCGCAACCGCGACCGCATCTGGTCGACGTGTTCGCGGATGCGCGCGGCGAGATCGGCGGCCGGACTGGTGGTCGTCGCGCGGATCCCGTACGAGTAGTGCTGGACCTCGCGCCGGATTTCGCCGTGTCGTACCAGAAGGTCCTGGATGACCAGCATGTCGCGCACCAGGTCCGGATCTTCGGCGTTGTCCGGCGTGAGCATCCAGGCGGGCAGCGGTTGGTTCCGCGGTCGCTGCCCGCACGCGGTGAGCAGCACGGCAGCGACCGCCAGGAACTCCCGTCGCGAACACGTGCGGTGCGACATGCGCGATCCCGTCGAATCGGATGTACTGGCACCAGGATGCGCCCCGCGCGGTCAGCGCGCAGCGGGCAGCAGGCGCGGGATCGCCCGCACGTAGACCATCATGCCGATGACCTCGACCAAGGTCTGGGCGACCACGACGATCGCGGCCACCGCCAGGTGGTCCGGCAGGGCGAGCGCCAACGGCAGCACGACCAGCGAATTGCGCGTCGCACCGGTGAACACCACCGCACGACTGTCCGATGTGTCCAGTCCGAACAGGCGCGCCACCGCCATCCCGGCGAACGGCATCACCACCAGGAACGCGACGTAGTGCGGGACCACCTGCGCCACGTCGCCGATCCGGCCGTCGAGCGCCGGGACCTGCGAGGCGACCACGGTCAGCAGCGCCACGGCCATCAGCGGCACCATCGCCCCGCCCGCGGCGTCGGAGACGGCCCGGCCCGCCGGCTTCCGCGCCGCCCACGCCTGCGTGGCCCAGGCCAGTGCGAGCGGAACGACGATCAGCACCAGGAACGCCTCGACGAACGGGCCGGCCTCCACGACCTCGACCAGGCCACGTCCCAGGAACAACACCAGGAACACCGGCAGCAGGAGCATCTGGGCGACCAGCAGCAGGGGAGTGGCGGCCAGCAACCGCTGGCTGCTGGCACCGGCCAGCCCGGAGAACACGATCACGTAGTCCACGCACGGCGCGAGCAGGACCAGCAGCACTCCCAGCTGCACGGCGCGATCAGCGGGCAGGAACGCGAACAGCATCGCGACGACCAGTGGCACCGCGACGAAGTTCACCACCAGCACTGCTGCGAGGAACCGCCCTGCGCGCAGCGACTGCGCGAACTCCGCGACCGGGACCTGCAAGAACGTCACGTACAGCAAAAGGCCCAGCACAGGATTGATGAGCGGTTCGAGGCCGCTGCCCGCGACGGGCGCTGACCAGCCCAGGAGCGCACCGAGGGCGATCGCCGCGAGGTAGATCCCGACCTGGTGCCGCTCCAACGCGGCCACCACGCCCCGCTGCTGTCCCACGTGCTCTCCTCCTGGCCCCGGATGCGATCTGCCCGATTCTGTCCGGTGCCGGGTGGAGGCCGTGCGTCAGGTGCGCGCGACGGGCTCGGTGGCGGCGATCAGCTCGACCAGCTTCGCGTTGAACGCGGGCAGGTCTCGCGGTTGCCTGCTGGTCACGAGGTTCCGGTCGACCACCACTTCCTCGTCGAGCACCTCAGCACCTGCGTTGCGGAGGTCGGTGCGGATGCTGAAGAACGAGGTCAGCCGGCGCCCGCGCACCACGTCGGCCTCCACCAGCGTCCACGGGCCGTGGCAGATCGCGCCGACGGGCTTGCCGGAGTTGACGAAGTCCCGGACGAACGCCACCGCGTCGGTGTCGCGGCGCAGGTTGTCCGGGTTGATCGTGCCGCCCGGCAGGATCAGGGCGTCGTAGTCGTCCGCAGCGGCTTCGGCGACCTGGCGGTCGACGGTGAACCGGTCGCCCTTGTCGATGTCGTGGTTCATGGCCTGGATCTCGCCGCGGTGCGTCGAGAGCAGCTCCGCACGTGCTCCGGCTTCCTCCAGCTCCGCTCGCGGCCGGTCCAGCTCGACCTGCTCGACCCCGTCGGCGGCGAGGATGGCCACCCGTCGCCCGCTCAGTTCCCCGGTCATCGCCTGGTCACCCCTTCCGCTCGCAGCATCGACCTACGTCCCAGCGTCCTCGACCTGTTCGAGGCTGCAAGTCGGTTCCCGTCAGTCCTGGGGCCAGCGGGCACCGTTCTCCCAGTAGGTGCGGATGCTCTCCAAGGAGCGGCCCTTCGTCTCCGGGGCGAACCGGTAGACGAAGACCCAGGAGATCGCCGCCAGCGCGAGGAAGATGCCGAACGTGGGGGCACCGCCCAGGCCGTCCATGAGCGGCAGGAAGAACTGGGCCACGATCAGGTTCGCCACCAGGTCCGCGGTCAGCATCAGCGAAGCGCCGAGAGCGCGCAGGCGTGCCGGGAAGCTCTCCGAGGCGAACACCCACACCAGCGAGCCGAAGCCGAAGTTGAACCCGGCGGTGAACACCAGGATCGACGCGAAGCCCCACCACGATCCGCCGCCGTCCAGCGAATCGGTGGCGAACACCAGGATCATCGCCAGGCTGGACGCGATCATCGTCGCGATCCCGCCCAGCAGGATCGGTCGGCGCCCCACCCGGTCCACCACGAACAGCGAACCGATGGTGGCCAGCAGCGCCGCGCCCTGCACGATCGCGGGCAGCCCGAGCACCGTGGCGTGGCCCTGGAAACCCATCTCCTCGAAGATGATCGGGCTGTAGTAGGTGACCGCGTTGATCCCGGTGATCTGCACCAGGAAACCGAGGACCAGCACGAACATCGTGGCCGTCGCATAGGGCGAGCGGAACATCTCGGCGAGCTGCCCGCCGCGCCGGCTGTCGATGTCCGCGCGGATCTCGGCCAGCTCCCGGTCGACGTCCGCACCGGGATCGACCTGCTGCAGGGTTCGCCGCGCTTCCTCGTGGCGTCCTTTGAGGACGTACCAGCGCGCCGTGTCCGGCAACTTCACCAGCAGGAACAGCACCAGCACCGACGGCACGGCCGACAGCGCGAGCATCAGCCGCCAGTTCCCGGAACCGGCGAGGCTCCAGTCGACGAGGTAGGCGATGAGGATGCCGGTGACGGTGGCGACCTGGTAGCCGACGACCAGCGCGCCGCGGATCGCGGCCGGCGCGGATTCGGCCAGGAACACCGGCGTGACCACCAGGGACAAGCCGATGCTGATGCCGAGGAAGAACCGCGAGACGTCCAGCCACAGGATGTCGGAGACCAGCCCGGACCAGACGGCGAACACCGCGTAACCGGCCACCACGAGTAGCATGGTCGCCTTCCGGCCGATGGCGGTGGCCAGCTTGCCTGCGAGCAGGGCGCCGACGATGTTGCCCGCGACCAGCACGGTGGTCACGCTGCCCTGAAGCGAGGGGGACAGGCCCATCTCGTCGGTGATGAACAGCAGCGCGCCGGAGATGTTGCCGATGTCGTAGCCGTAGATCACGCCGATGGTCGCCGCGGCGATGGCGATCCGGCGGGCTACGGGCGAAGTGGTGCTCAACGTGGTGGAGGCTCCGGACATGACACGCTCCTCATTGCGATCAGGTTCCGAGGAATTCCAGGAGTTGCTCGACCTCCTGTTCTGCGCTGATTTGCGAAAGGTCTTGCGCCGATCAAGGTTTCAGATGTTTCTGACTGTGCACCGAGGACAGTCGTGATCTGGTCGTTCGCGGAGGAGTGCGCCGTGGACCGTCGCGGCGGTCATGTACTCGCCAGCGCTAGGGCTGGCCGGTGAACCGGACGGCGTCATCGCGCGTTCCTTCCGAAGGCGTCGGCGGAGGAAACAGCGCGAGTTTAGGGCGATCGAAATTGATCGAGCAATGCTCCATTTGCTCACTATCGAGCAGTCAGGCGGTCAGCACCGTCGTTCCAGCCGCCTCGAAGGCGTCGAGCACCTCGGCGTCGACGCCGGTGTTGGTGACCAGGGTGTCGATGGCGTCGGTGGCGCAGATCTGGGCGAACGCCCGCCGGTTGAGCTTGGAGCTGTCGGCGACCACGGCGACCCGTGCCGCGCGCGAGGCCATCAACCGGTTGATGCTGGCCTCGCCCTCGTGGTGCGCGTAAGCGCCGTGCTCCGGATCGATCGCGTCGACGCCGAGGAACAGCAGGTCCAGGGTGATCTCCTGCAGGATGTGGGTGGCCAGCGGCCCGGTGAGCTCGAAGGACTGCTGGCGCGCCACACCGCCGGTGACCACGATCTTGATGTGCGGCCGCACCACCAGCTCGTTGGCGATGTTGAGCGCGTTGGTGACCACGGTGAGCCCGGGGGAGCCGGGTTCGGCCAGGTCTGCGCGGGTGGCCAGGCTGCGCGCGACCTCGGTGGTGGTCGTGCCGCCGTTGAGCCCGATCACCATGCCCGGCTGGGCCAAGCGCGCGGCCGCGGCGCTGATCCGCTGCTTCTCCGGTGCGTGCCGGGCGGCCTTGTGCCGCAGCGGCAGGTCGTAGGCGATGCTGGTGGCGACCGCGCCGCCGCGAGTGCGGGCCAGCAGCTGCTGCTCGGCCAGGTGGTCGAGGTCGCGGCGGATGGTGGCGGCGGAAACGTCGAGCTCGGCGGCCAGCTCCTCGACGTCGGCGCGTTCGCGCTGGCCGACGATGTCCAGCAGTTTGCTCAGCCGTTCGTGCCGGTTCATGCCCAGTCCCCTCCGCGCAGTTCGCAGGCAACCTACTACAGCGGACGTCGCCCACCGGGTTGCGGCGAGCTGCGGCCGCGTGCCGCCGAACGGATCAGCCGCGAAGCCGCCGCGCGTCGGTACTGGCCCGAAATGCGATGTGCGATTGTGCGTGAATCGAGGTGAATACACGCAGTTTCACGCAGGAGGCGTTATGGTCGAGCATCCGCGCAACGCCCTGTCCCGGCGGACCCTGCTGCGCTCCAGCGCAGCGGCGGGGGCCGGGCTCAGCTTCGCCGGTCTGGCCCCCGCCGCGACAGCGCAGAGCGCGTGGCCCGCGGCCAAGGGCGAAACCATGATGGGTGTGCCGTTCGAGGCGCACGAGACGGTCCGCGTCGGCATCATCGGCTTGGGCAACCGCGGTGCGAGCATGCTGCCGCTGTTCCTGGCCCTGGACGGCGTCGCGATCACTGCGGTGTGCGACACGAGAGCCGAAGCGGTGGAGGAAGCAGCGCGCGCGGTGGTCGAGCAGGGCAGACCCGAGCCGGCCAAGTACAGCGCGGGCGAGCACGACTTCGAGAAGATGCTCGCCAGGGACGACATCGACTTCGCCTACATCGCCACGCCGTGGGAGTGGCACGCGCCGATGGCGGTGGCGGCCATGCGCAACGGCAAGCACGTCGGCGTCGAATGCCCGATCGGCGTGACCGTCGACGAGCTGTGGGAGCTGGTCGACGTCTCCGAGCAGACCCGCCGGCACTGCATCCAGCTGGAGAACTGCTGTTACGGCCAGAACGAGTTGCGCGTCCTGCGCATGGCCCACGACGGCATGTTCGGCGACCTGCTCTACGGCGCGGGTGCCTACCTGCACGATCTGCGCGAACTGCTGTTCTCCAAGACCTACTACGCGGGGCAGTGGCGGCGCGCCTGGCACACCAAGCTCAACGGCGACCTGTACCCGACGCACGGCCTCGGCCCGGTCGCCGCCTACCTGGACGTCAACCGCGGCGACCGGCTGGTGCGGATCACCTCGATGAGCACTCCGGCACGCGGTCTGGCCGCCTACCGGCAGGAGAACCTGCCGCCGGACGACCCGGCGTGGCAGGAGCGCTACGTCAAGGGCGACGCGACGATGAGCCTGATCCAGACCGAGCAGGGCCGGGTCGTCCACCTCGTGCACGACGTCTCCAACGGCCGCCCCTACAGCAGGCTGAACCAGCTTCAAGGCACCAAAGGCGTGTTCGAGGACTACCCGCCGCGGATCTACCTGGAGCCCACCGGCACGCCGCACGAGTGGGGCAACTGGGACGACTACGCCGAGCACGACCACTGGCTGTGGAAGGACGTCGGTCCCGGACCTGGTGGGCACGGCGGCATGGACTACCTGATGCTCTACCGCCTCGCGCAGACCTTGCACCTGGGGCTGCCGCCGGACATCGACGTCTACGACTCGGCCACGTGGAGCGCCCCGTTCGCGCTGAGCGCGCAGTCCGTCGATTCCGGTGGTGCGCCGGTCGACTTCCCGGACTTCACCCGCGGCCGCTGGACCGAGCCGCACCCGGGCGTCGATTCGCCCAAGCCGTGACGGGTGGGAATTCGTCTTCCGGTTCGACCTGAGGCGTACGCCTTTCGCCTCTAACCGGGTGCCCCTTCGCTGCGCTCGTGCAGCGAAGACATCTGAGCGTCGAGTCCGGCAGCGGTCTCGGCGGCCGCCTTGAGCTCGGCGGCGAAGCCCTCCGGTACTTCGCCGCCGCTCTTGTAGAGCAACTCGTGTTCGACGGCGGCCCAGAAGTCCATCGCGATGGTGCGCAGCTGGAGTTCGACGGCGACCTGCTCGGTGCGGTCGGACAGGTGCACCGGCACGTTGATGATCAGGTGCAGGCTGCGGTAGCCGTTCGGCTTCGGCTCGGCGATGTAGTCCTTGGTCTGCACGATCTCGATCTGGTGCTGGCGGAGGAGATCGCGGACGAGGTAGACGTCGGAGATGAACGGGCACACGACGCGCACGCCGGCGATGTCGGTGAGGTGCTCGCGGGCCGCCGCCGGGTCGACCGGCAACCCGCGCCGGGCGAGCTTGGCCGCGATCGCCTCCGGGCGCTTGATCCGCGAGGTGATGTGCTCGATCGGATCGTGCTCGTGGGAGTACTCGAACTCCTCGCTCCAGATCCGCAGCTTGGTCATGAGCTCGTCGACGCCGAACTTGTGGACCATCAGCAGGTCGCCGGTCCGGCGCATGAAGGCGAGGGCGTCGTCGCGGTCCATGTCGCCGAGCTGCTCGATGGCGCTGCGCTGCGGGTAGGGCCACCCGCGCGAACCACCGCGCGATGATCTTTTCGCGGAGCCCATCGACGCTCCCCCTCCCAGGCTTCCCGGCTCCACTCTAGGCCGGACCGGGCGGAGTGCTCGGGCGCGCGGAAGCTCTGGCCCATCTGTGAGGGGAACTCCGACGTGTGCACCGAGCGGCTGGTGAGCCGGGCGGGATTCGTGCGAGGGATGAGTATTCGATTTCCGGTGGGTGGGCGGCCCCGACCGCCGCCCACCCTTTCCCCGAATGCCGGATGGAACCCCCGACGCTCCACCCGAC
>NZ_JBEOVY010000344.1:0-8147 GCF_040295745.1 Saccharopolyspora sp. NPDC002686 | reverse complement strand
CTTCCGATCTATCACAGTTTCAATTGAAACTGCACACCCGGGCATGTCGGAACCCCGGCGTGTCGGAACCTCCGGCCCCCGACACGCCGACACCTGTGGACAAGTCGCCCTGCCTGTGGAGAACTTCCGCAATTTCAATGGAAATTGGACGTCTGATTTCCATTGAATTTGCGGCGGTCACCCGCGCAGGACGGCGGGGTGCCGGCTCAGCGGAGGGATTCCTCGATGTCGGAGAGGCCCATCAGGCGGAGTTCCTGGGCGATGTAGTTGGCCGCTCGCTGGGCTTCGGGGTCCTGCCAGTTCAGGTCGGTGACCCAGTCGGCCAGGTTGTCGGCGTTGATGTACGGCTCGCCACCGACGACGAGCTTCTGGATGTAGTGCCGGTTGCGCATCGGGGTCTCCTCGCGACCCGGCTGCTTCGGGGACCGGGCCGCTGGGCGGTTTCGGGGGTCGGTGCTACCCGGCGGTCGGGACCCGCCGTCGCGCACTCTGCGTAAGCATCGCGGAGAATCCCAGATCAACTCGCCCCTTTCGGATGAATGTCACACCGATTCAGACACGTTCCGTACATGCTTTCGATGCCAGCGCACCGCCTGCGCATCGGTCAGCGACGCCACCTGGTCCAGCACCACCCGCAGCCGCGCAGCATCGTCGCCGGCCCGCTCCCACACCGCGGACATCGCCGGGTCCAACGACCCCGGGGCGCGCTCGGCCAGCACGCGGACCAGCTCCGCCAGCATCACCCGCTGCCGCTCCTGCATCCGCAACCGCTGCGGATCGCTCATCACGTACCGCAGCGCGACCGCCTTGAGCACCGCCACCTCGGCCACCACCGGCTCGGGAACCACCAGGTCAGCCAGGTACCGGGTGAGCGGCCCGGGACCGAACCGGTCCACCGTGCCGGTCACCGCAGCCGCCACGAACCGCCCCACCAGCTCGCTGGTGAGCCGCTTGAGCGCCACCTGCGCGGTGAACGTGCCGTCGTAGTCCAGCACCGCCGCCACCACCGGCCACCGCACCAGTTCCTCCGCGGCGTGCTCCAGCAGCCCCGAGGTGGCGCCGGAACCATCGCCACTGAAGTGCTTCGCAGCCATCCGGACGATCTCCGCGCGCTCGTCGCCGCTGGTCAGCGAGCGCAGCGAGATCCGCCCGGAGAGCACCCCGTCCTCGACGTCGTGCACCGAGTAGGCCACGTCGTCGGCCCAGTCCATCACCTGGGCCTCCAGGCATCGGCGCTGCGGCGGGGCGTCCTGCCGCAGCCACTCGAACACCGCCAGGTCGTCCTCGTACACCCCGAACTTGGCCTCGCCGGGCCGCTTCGGCCACGGGTACTTGGTGGCCGCGTCCAGGCACGCCCGGGTCAGGTTCAGCCCGCGGCCGACCTCACCGGATTCGGCCAACTTCGGTTCCAACCGGGTGAGGATCCGCAGCGTCTGCGCATTGCCCTCGAACCCGCCGCAGGGCCCGGCCAGGTCGTTGAGCGCGCGTTCGCCGTTGTGCCCGAAGGGCGGGTGGCCGATGTCGTGCGCGAGACCCGCCGTGTCCACGAGGTCCGGGTCGGCGCCCAACGCCGCAGCGATGCCCCGCCCGATCTGCGCGACCTCCAGCGAGTGCGTCAACCGGGTGCGCGGCACGTCGCCCTCCTCCGGGCCGACCACCTGCGTCTTCCCCGCCAGCCGGCGCAGCGCCGCCGAGTGCAGCACGCGCGCGCGGTCGCGGGAGAACGGTGAGCGGTCGTCGGAGCGCGCACCTTCGGGCACGGCGAGCTTCGGCGGCTCGGGGAGCAGCCGTTCCAGGTCGTGCGCGTGGTAGCCGGGCGTGGTCTCCATCGCGCTCAGACTACGGCCGGAATCCGACGAATCACCGGAGCCCGCTCGCGTTTCGCCGCAGCGACCACCGGACGTTTGATCCCGCGACGCTCGGCGGAAAACCGTTGGACGCGGTCACTCGTGCGTCCTAACCTCGCCGGGGTTCCAAGCCCGCACGTCCGGATGAGGTGCATTCGATGACGGTCCAGGCAACCGCGGCCAGCGTCAACAGGCCGTTCCCCGCGCACGTCATGACCTCATCGGACGTAAGGAAACCCAGCAGTGGATCTTCCACGTAGCTTCACCATCCGCGAGAGCAGCCACCGCATCCACAACCCGTTCACCAGCGAGAAGCTCGCTGCCCTGGGGCAGGCGCTGCACTTGGCCCCCGGGACGCGCGCGCTCGACCTCGCCAGCGGGTCGGGCGAGATGCTGTGCACCTGGGCGCACGCCCACGGCATCACCGGAACCGGAGTGGACATCAGCACCGAGTTCACGGCCGGGGCCCGGCTCCGGGCAGCCGAGCTCGGCGTTGTCGATCAGGTGGTCTTCATCCACGGCGATGCGGCCGGCTGGGTCGCGGACGAACCCGTCGACCTCTCCGCGTGCATCGGCGCCACCTGGATCGGCGGCGGAGTGGCCGGCACGATCGATCTGCTGCGCCGCAGCCTCCGCCCCGGTGGCCTCCTGCTGATCGGCGAACCGTACTGGCGCCGGGCTCCCCTGGACCAGCGCATCGCCGAGGCGTGCCACGCCAGCAGCGAGGACGACTTCCGGCTGCTGCCCGAGCTGATCGAGCAGTTCGGCGAACTGGGTTGCGACGTCGTCGAGATGGTGCTCGCCGATCAGGACAGCTGGGATCGCTACCAGGCCGCGCAGTGGCTCAACATCCGGCGCTGGCTCGACCGGAATCCCGATGACGAGCTGGCCGCCGAGTTGCGGGCCGAGCTCTCCGAGGAACCGGCCCGATACGCCAGGTACCAGCGCGAGTACCTCGGTTGGGGGGTCTTCGCCCTCATGGACCGCTGACGGTTGGGGGTCGGCGGCAACGGCTGCCGACCCCGCTGGGCGGCCCTGGGCGTCAGCCCAGGCCGTCGCCGTTGAGCTCGGCGGGGGCGTGCGTCAGGCGGTAGTACAGCAGACCGCCGGTCTCCCGGACGATGTACTTGAACTGGAACTCGCGGGTCTGCACGACCGGGCCGGACCGGGCCGGCGAGGACCACGACTCCAACCCGAAGTCGCTGGCCATCGTCCGCGCCCGCAGCGAGTGCCACGGGTCGCTCACGATCAGCGCGGTGTCCCAGCCGCGGTCCGCGGCCAGGTTCGCGACCGCCTTCATGCTGCCCAGGGTGTCCTCGCCGACGTCGACCTCGACGATGTGATCGGCGGGAATCCCGTTGCTGCTCAACCACTTCTTGCCCGCCTGGGCTTCGGTGTAGGCATCGCCGGTCTGCCGCCCGCCGACGGTGACGACGTAGTCGGTCACCCCGGCCCGGTACAGCTTCAGCGCCTGGTTGAGCCGCGCCTCCAGCACGTCGGAGGGCTTGCCGTGGTACTGCGCGGCGCCGAGCACGACCACGATGTCCACCGGACGCCGGTCGTCGGCGCGCGCCACCTGCCACACGCGGAACGCGGTGCCGCCGACGACGAGCAGGGCCACCAGCAGCGAACCCACCAGGACCCTGGTCAGAGTCCGACCCGAGCGGGACCGGTGGGCGGCTCGGTGGGGACTCACGCTGGCAAAACCTCGCAGAACCTCGGAACCGGTGCCCCGGGCCCGCCCGAAGGACGAGCCCGGAGCCCGCTCAGCATCTCCGCCCGGGGAACAACCCGAACGGGTGGGAACTCAGCAGCCGATGAGGCGGACCGCCAAGTACTCCTCGAGCTTGTCGATCGCCACCCGCTCCTGGGACATGGTGTCGCGCTCGCGAACCGTGACCGCGTGGTCGGACAGCGTGTCGAAGTCGACCGTCACGCAGAACGGGGTGCCGACCTCGTCCTGGCGGCGGTAGCGGCGACCGATCGCACCGGCGTCGTCGAAGTCGACGTTCCAGTTGCAGCGCAGCTGCGCGGCGATGTCGCGGGCCTTCGGCGACAGGTCGGAGTTGCGGGACAGCGGCAGCACCGCGACCTTGACCGGCGCCAGGCGGCGGTCCAGCTTCAGCACCACGCGCTTGTCCACACCGCCCTTGGCGTTGGGCGCCTCGTCCTCGTGGTAGGCGTCGATCAGGAACGCCATCATCGGACGGCCCACACCGGCCGCCGGCTCGATCACGTACGGCCGGAACCGGGAGTTGCTGGCCTGGTCGAAGTAGGACAGGTCCACGCCGGAGTGGTTGGAGTGCGTGGTCAGGTCGAAGTCGGTGCGGTTGGCGATGCCCTCGAGCTCACCCCACTCCTGGCCGCCGAAGCGGAACCGGTACTCGATGTCGACCGTGCGCTTGGAGTAGTGCGACAGCTTGTCCTTCGGGTGCTCGTACTCCCGCAGGTTGTCGCTGTTGATGCCCAGCCCGGTGTACCAGGCCATGCGCTGGTCGATCCAGTACTGGTGCCACTGCTCGTCCTCGCCCGGCTCGACGAAGAACTCCATCTCCATCTGCTCGAACTCGCGGGTCCGGAAGATGAAGTTGCCCGGGGTGATCTCGTTGCGGAACGACTTGCCGATCTGGCCGATGCCGAACGGCGGCTTCTTGCGCGCCGTGGTCATCACGTTCGCGAAGTTGACGAAGATGCCCTGCGCGGTCTCGGGGCGCAGGTAATGCATCCCCTCCTCGCTCTCGACCGGCCCCAGGAAGGTCTTGAGCATCATGTTGAACTCGCGCGGCTCGGTGTACTGGCCGCGGACCCCGCAGTTCGGGCACGGGACGTCGGAGAGGTCGTCCTCGGCGATCTCCTTGCCGCTGCGCTCGGCGTACTCCTCGGCGAGCTGGTCGGCGCGGAAGCGGCGGTGGCACGAGGTGCACTCCACCAGCGGGTCGTGGAACGCGGTGACGTGCCCGGAGGCCTCCCAGACCGGGCGCGGCAGGATCACCGAGGAGTCCAGGCCGACGACGTCGTCGCGGCCCTGCACCATGGACTTCCACCACTGGCGCTTGATGTTGTCCTTGAGCTCGACGCCCAGCGGACCGTAGTCCCAGGCCGACCGGGTACCGCCGTAGATCTCACCCGACGGGTAGACGAAACCACGGCGCTTGCAGAGATTGACGATCGTGTCGATCTGGTCGGCGGGCACGTTAACTCCGGAAATCTTTCGCTGGATGAGTCGAACCAGCTGGTCGGGCTGGAGATTCCCAGCGTACCGATCCGGTCGCGGAGGGGGTGCGCCCGGGCTGCGGTGTCGATGCGATCAGCAGGTCGGGTGCTACCCGTAGGATGGGTGCGTGGAGCGTCACTGCGCGATGGCACCGCAGCTCGACGGCCCCGCGCCCAGACGCCTCGGAGAGGAAGCGATGCCCGCGATCAGCCCGGATGCCGAGTCGGCCCAGCCGAGCGCGCGGCCCGGCCTGGACCGCGCCGAGGACCACGTGCACTCCCCCGACCGGGCCGCGCGCCCGGCGCCGCAGCGGGATCAGCAGGTCCTGGTGGAGGCCGGCGAGCTGCTGCGCGCCCTGGCCGCCCCGGTGCGGATCGCGATCGTCCTGCAGCTGCGGACCGCCGAGCGCTGCGTGCACGAGCTGGTCGACGCGCTCGACGTCGCCCAGCCGCTGATCAGCCAGCACCTGCGGGTGCTGAAGTCGGCCGGGGTCGTGCACGGCGAGCGGCACGGGCGGGAGGTCGTCTACCGGCTCGTCGACGAGCACTTGGCGCACATCGTGGTGGACGCCGTCGCGCACGCGGAGGAGATCTCCGGTGCCCGGTCGCGCGGACCGGCGGCGCGCTCCATCGAACCCGACGGCGGACAGGAGACGGAGACAGCGTGACCACCGGCGAGGGCCCCGCGGTCGGGGTACCGGGACTGCGGGCCACCAAGCAGCGAGCAGCGGTGTCGAAGCTGCTGGACCAGATCGACGACTTCCGGTCGGCGCAGGAGCTGCACGAGGAGCTGCGGCGGCAGGGCCAGGGCATCGGCCTGACCACGGTCTACCGAACCCTGCAGACCCTGGCGGACGCGGGCGAGGTCGACGTGCTGCGCAATCCGTCGGGCGAGGCGGTCTACCGGCGGTGCTCCAGCCATCACCACCACCACTTGGTGTGCCGCCACTGCGGGCGGACCGTCGAGGTCGCCGACCCGCCGGTGGAGAACTGGGCGGAGCGCATCGGCCAGGAGCACGGCTTCACCGAGGTCAGCCACACCGTGGAGATCATCGGGACCTGCCCGAACTGCGCCGGCTGACTCCCCAGCGCCACTTCTCGCTCCGTTTCCGCTGGTCATGCCCCGTGAGTCTTTCCTGTTGCCATGGCAACTCAAAGTGCTCACGGGTTCTGATCAGGCGGAACTCGGATCAGTACTCGTAGGTGTCCGGTGGGGCCGGGATGGTGCGGAGGGTGAGCACCTCCACCGTCGGGACGTAGTCGTTGGCCTCGGTCGCCGTGCCCGGGCGGAGGCGGGCCGCCACCTCGATCCAGGTGTCCGCCGGGAGGCCGACCGCCTGCGGTGCACCCGCGAGGTCGATCTTCACCGGTGATGCGTCGGCCGCGCAGCAGCTGATGCGCATGCGCGCGAGCTGCGCGGTGTCCGGTGTCGGGTGCACGACGAAGCCCTGGAGCCGGACCGTTCGGCCGTCGAGCGAGCCGCTGTCGTCCCAGATCACGCGGGTGACGAACTCCGACGCGCTGAGCAGCGGCTCCGGGTCCGGCGGCAGGGCCGGGAACCGCGGTTCCGCCGGGGCCTGCGGAGCGGCGGGCCGGTCGCGGGTGACCGAGTCCGAGCCCAGCGCCGGCGGGGCGACCAGGAAGATCGCGAACACCGGGAGCAGCAGCATCCACGGGCTGCGCGAGTTGTGCTCGTGGCCCCCGGCGCCGCTCGCGCGGATGTCGCGGACGATGGCGAACGCCGCGAGCCCGACCATGACCAGCCCGGACGCCATCAGCCACGGGAACAGCGACGGTTTGACGTAGCGCAGGTAGCTGCCACCGAGCGCGATCTTGAGCAGCGCACCGCCGAGCAGCAGCAACAGCAGGTTCTGGGTTTCCCGGCGCATCACGAACCTCCCAGCAGCACTGCCCCGACCCCTGCGGCGCAGGCGATCGCCACCACGAACGCCACCGGGGCGAAGCGGGCCGCGAACCCGCGTCCGAAGGCGCCCGACTGCAGCGCGATCAGCTTCAGGTCCACCACCGGTCCGACGACCAGGAACACCAGCTTCGGGATCAGCGGCAGCCCCGGCATCGACGCCACCACGAACGCGTCTGCCTCGCTGCACAGCGCCAGGACCACCGCGAGCACGGCCATGACCAGCACGCCGAGCAGGAGCTGGCCGCCCAGCGACTCCAGCCAGCCGGTGGGCACGAGGACGTTGAACACCGCGGACGTCAGGCCGCCCAGCACCAGGAACCCCCCGGCCTCGACCAGGTCGTGCCGCGCCGATTCGGCGAACACGACCCAGCGGTTGCCGCCGTGCTGCGGTTCGACCCGGCGCAGCGCGCGTTCGGCCAGCCACTCGGCTCGGCCCAGCCGGGCCCAGAGCCAGCCCATCGCGCAGGCCGTCAGCAGCGAGCCGAGGAACCTGGCCAGCACCATCCGGGGTTCGCCGGGGAAGGCGACCGCGGTGGAGACCAGCACGATCGGGTTGATCGCCGGCGCGGCCAGCAGGAACGCCAGCGCGGCAGCGGGTGCGACGCCCTGCTGCATCAGGCGGCGCGCCACCGGCACCGACGCGCATTCGCACCCCGGCAAAGCCAGCCCCGCCGCACCGGCGACCGGGACCGCCGCTCCGGGCTTGGCCGGTAGCACGCGGCGCAGCGCGTCTGGTGGCACGAAAGCCGCGATGAGGCCGCTGACCAGCACGCCGAGCACCAGGAACGGCATGGCTTGCACGCAGACCGCGACGAACACCGTCGATCCGGTGCGCAGCGCTGGGACGTCCAGCAGTGCGATCAGCTGCGGTTGGAACACCGCGGCGAGCACCAGCAGGACGCAGAGCGCCTCCAACGAGGTGAGGACGGGGCGCCGCGTGCGCGGCGGATCGGCGAGCTCGGTCACCCGCACATCGTGGCAGTTCGAACTGATAATCGTTCGCACCAGTGCGTGACGATCGTCCCGGCACCTCGCCCGCGAATGATCACCCCTGGTCAAGCAGGGATCAGAACCCACCGATCACGAGATCCGACACACCGGCGGATCCCCCGGTCGAGGGCGTCCAGACGCAAATTCAATGGAAATCGGATGTCCGATTTCCA
>NZ_JBEOVY010000343.1:0-8180 GCF_040295745.1 Saccharopolyspora sp. NPDC002686 | reverse complement strand
CCGTCGGCGACGAACTCCGCGCCGGTGCAGTAAGCAGCGCTCGAGACAACCGGCTCGACCGGCGCCCCGCCCGGTCCAGCCCGGGCAGGTGGGCGAACGTGGTGATGTTGGCGATCCCGGTGCTGCGGTAGGCCGTGCTCACATCGCCCCAGGGCAGCGAGGTGACCCGCCGCGAGCCGGAGGGGAACAGCACCTCCCGCCGCCGCCACGCCATCGGTACCTCACGCACTTCTCCGTCGATGCGGGCGCGACCGCCCAGCGCTGCTCCCTCCAGCGCGCTCTTCAAAGTGCCGCCGCTGATCCCGCCGCTGGCCTGGAAGGCCAGGTCCAGGTGCGTCGCGGTGGGCAGTTCGGCGGCGACCATCGCGGCCAGGCAGTCGGTCGGCACCACGTCGAAACCGGCACCGGGCAGCAGCACGACCCCGGCGCTGCGGGCGCGCTCGTGGTTGGCGAACACCGACTCGAATACGTCGATCTCGCCGGTGATGTCCAGGTAGTGCGCGCCGGCGCGCAGGCAGCCCTCGACCATCGCCGCCGAGGTCGCCGAGAACGGCCCGGCGCAGTGCGCGACGACGTCGATGCCCGCCAGGCCCTCGTCCACCGCTTCCGGGTCGGCGAGGTCGAAGCTCCGGTAGGGCAGCCCTCGCGGAGTGGCCACTTCAGCGATCTTCGCCGGGGCGCGACCGGCCAGCACCGGGCGTTCGCCGCGGTCGATCGCCAGGTCGGCGACCAGCCGGCCGGTGTAGCCGCTCGCGCCGTAGATCATCCAGCTCATCGCGATCCTCTCCCGGGTAGCACCGATCATCCTGCTAACGAACACCGTTTGCCGGCGTCACGGGTTGCCGGGAGTTCCCCCGATCACTCGAGCGCATCAGAGGCCGTCGGTGGTTGCGCTGCCCAGGAGGCGCCGGACGGGCTCTCAGTGCAGCGGTCGGCCGAGCGCGGTGGCGATCGCGTTGGCCGCCTCGCGCATCCGGCGGAGCGGGTTGTCCACCGCAGGTCGGTCGGCTGCGGCCCGGACCGCGGTCAGCGAGATCGCCGCGCCCAGCCGCCCGGTCGCGTCCGGGATCGCGACCCCGGTGCAGTGCACCAGCGGTTCGAACTCGGCCTGGTCGGTCGCGTAGCCGGCGCGCTCGACCGCTTCGAGGTGCTCCCGGAACTCGGCCGGATCGGTGATGGTGCGCTCGGTGAAGCGGGTGAAGGTGTGCGCGTCCAGCAGCCGATCGCGGTCCGGCGCGGGCAGCGCGGCCAGGATCGCCTTGCTGGCGGCCGCGGTGTGCAGCGGTACCGCCCGGCCGATGCGCGACCAGGTGCGGATCGTCGTCGCGCCCTCGATCTTGTCCACGTAGACGATCTGGTCGTCCACCAGCTGCGCCAGGTGCACCGTCGAGCGGGTCGCCTCGGCGAGCGCGATCAGGTGCGGCCGGGCGACGACCCGCAGGTCCATCTCGTCGAGCACCTGCTGCCCGAGTTCGGCCAGCCGCAGCCCGAGCCGGTACCGGTTGTCCGGTCCTCGGGCGATCAGGCCGCCGTCGGCCAGCGGCTGCACCATCCGCAGCGCGGACGAGCTGTGCACGCCCAGTTCCCGGGCCAGCTCCGCGATCGTCTTGGGTGCCGCGGCGAGGGAGTCCAGCACGTGGACCGCCTTGGCCACCGTCTTGGACATCCGCACCCCCATCGACCGACGCGCAAGATTAACAGAGCTGTTGCAGATTCTGCAGCGACGCTACGACATGATCAGGATCCATATTTTTCTGGCTCAAGCAATGCCCCGAATCGAAAACGGGCGACGACACGCCGAATGACTTTACTCGGCCGGGTGAAAAAATCCGCTCCACTCGACCCCGAATTGACAGCGATCAAGCCGGGTGATCGACTCCCCGATGCCCCCTGCTGGCAATTTCAACAGTCAGAAAGAAGGCATCGGAATGCGACGTTCACCCGTCATGTTCGGCGTTGCGGCCGCGCTCTCCGCGTTCGCGCTCGCGCCCGCTGTTCCGGCGATCGCTGCCGCTCCGGAGCAGTCCCCGGCGTGCGCGCTCTTCGCCAACCACCCGACCCGCGAAGGCGACACCCTGGTCGCCACGGGCGGGCGCACCGGCTGCACCAACACGGCGACGGTCAACGTTCGCATCGTCGTGGCGCAGAAGGACGCGACGCCCAAGGTGATCGGTGAACTGGCGCAGAGCGGCACCGAGGTCCAGCTGACCACGAAGGCCCCGTGCACCACCGGCGGCACCGTCGAGGTCTACACCGAGACGACGAGCTCCACCGGAGCCACCTACCGCTCCGCTTCCACCACCTTCGAGAAGTGCTGAACGTCGCTACCAAGAGCACTGCTCGTCACCATTAGCAGCACGAGAAGCTGAATCGGGAAAGCGGGTGCGATGCCGATCGGCGTCGCACCCGCTTTTCGCGTTCAACCCCGCACCATCATCGAAAAAGAACCGATGTCACGCGAGGGCGAGCGCGGCGTCGATGATCAGCCAGCCGCCGAAGATCGCGAAGAGCGCCGCGGCTCCGTAGCGGATCATCCGCTCCGGCAGGTGCTTTCCGAGCAGCAAGCCGACTCCGATGGCCAGCGCGTCGGCCACCACCATGCCGATCGTCGACCCGATCCAGGTGCCGAGCCAGTCGTGGTGGGTGGCGAGCGTGACCGTGGCCAGCATGGTCTTGTCGCCCAGCTCCGCGAGGAAGAACGCGACCGTCACCACGAGCACGGCAGAACCGACGCTCCGAGCGGCCTTGCCCTTCTCCTCCTCCGTCAGCCGATCACCGCGCAACGTCCAAGCGGCGAATCCCAGGAACGCGACTCCCGCGATCAACGCGATCCACTCGGTCGGCAGGAGTTCACCCATTCCGAACCCCAGCGCGACCGAAGCCGCGTGCACCGCAGTGGTCGCGATGGTGATGCCGATCAGCACCTGCCACGCGCGATAGCGGGTCGCGAAGGTCATCGCCATCAATTGGGATTTGTCCCCGAGCTCGGCCACGAAGATAGCCACGGAACTCAGCGCAAGACTGCCCAGCACGATGAACGTCCACCTCTCACATCACGGCCAGGACGAAGGCGCGCAGCATCTTCGGCCCGGCATGCCATTGCCGGTTCCGAAGGTCTCGCCCACCTCGAATCCAAGGCTCCGCGACCGGGTGCGCACTGAACGGGCACCAGCATGTCGACCGCGATATTGAGGACTACTCCCCTTCTCCGCCCCGGAACATTACCCCCTTTCTCCGATAAATCAAAACCCCATCCGGAAACGCCTCAGTTCAATTCATTCTTCCCATTCTCCAAACGAAGTTTTCGGCCCGCCGCAAACCAATTGTTCGCTAAACCAATCGACGTTTTCCCCGATTGCGAACCGCTGGAATTCGGAATTCGGCAGGATCGGCCGCGACCTGCACCGATGTCAGGCCTGCCCGAGGGGCCGCCCCGGCACGTCGGGGTCGCAGCCCAGCCGGGGAAGCTGTGCGCGCACCGCGGCACGGGTGCGGCCGAGCTCCTCGGCGAGCTCCCCGGCCAACCGCGCCGCCGACTCACCGAGCGCGTTCAACCACCGCTCGCGCAGCAGCTCGCCGTCGGCATCGGTCCACGGCCGCCCGGCGTTCGGCGGGCGTGGTCGACTTCGGGATCGCCCCGGCGGGGCGTGCAACGCCGCCAGAGCGTCCAGCGTCCGGGTCAGGAACGCGCTGGCATCGCCCAAACCGTCGACGGCGATCAGCAGGTTCCCCTCCGCGACCACGCGGCCGTCGGCATCGGCGCCGGTGAACTCCACCGCCACCCCGGCCGGCTGGTCCTCGCCAGCGGGTTCGCCCTTCGCGTTGATTCCGTAGGTGTGCTGTCCGACTCGAACCTCGTCGTGGAAATCCATGCCTCGAAGCTAGGACCAGCGGCGGCGCGAGCCCGGCAGTCAAGCATCGAAGGGGCGCGTGTCGGGAGGTCTCGATCAGGTGAGGGGTGGCTCACAGCAGAACCCGGAACACCAGACCCCACCCGCCCGTTGAACAGTCTGGTCGATGCGCCCGTGTCCCCCGGGCCTCAACTAACGCCTTCGCGGAATACCGTTCGGCTGGAGCCGCGTCGCGCCACTCGCCGCAGAGGCGACCGGCGCGTCGACCCCAACGAAGAAGTCCCCCCGCCCTTCTCCTCGGGCGGGGGGACTTTTCGTAGTTCGAGAGGGCTCAGCTGAAGGGTTGCTTGTTCGGTTGGCAGACCTGGCCGGGCTCCGGGACTTCCAGGTTGATCAGGTAGTTCGCCGCGAACGCGTCGGCGCAGGCGCTGCGGCCCAGGATGCAGTGGCCGTACGCGTCGACGGTGACCAGGCGCGCGTTGCCCAGCTGCTGCTCCATCCGGCGGGAGAAGTCGTAGCGGGTCGCCGGGTCGTAGCGGTTGCCGAACAGCAGCACCGGGTTCTCCGCCTGGTGCGCCCACGGCCCGCGGTAGACGTCCTGGCCGGTCTCCGGCCACGACGAGCAGCCCGCGAGATCGCTGAAGGCCTGCGAGCGGCCGAAGGTCGAGGACTCCGCCTCCCACTTCGCCGCGATGCCCGGCACCTGCTCGGGCGCGCGCGGGAACGGCTTGTCCGTGCAGTTCACCGCGAAGTAGCTGTCGTCGACGTAGTCCGAAGCGGCGTCCGCCGGCGCATCGAACTTGCCCAGCTGCGTCGGCACGTCGAGCACCGTCAGCAGCTCCGGGACCAGCCCGGGCCGCGGGTGCAGCTGCCGGTACATCGACTCGAGGTCGCTGGCGAGCTGCTCGTACTTCTCCGGGGTGTACAGCGCACTTCCGGTGCTGTCGTTGAACTGGTCGAGCGTGATCTCCGTGCCGTCGGGCATGGTGATCGGCTCTTCTCGCAGGTGGTCGCGGATCTCGTCGAACTTCGCCCGCGGATCGCCGGCGCCGAACGCGCACTTGTCCGGGTTCTCGGCGCAGCGCTGCAGGAATCCGGCCAGCGTGATCTCGAAGCCCTGCGCCCGTTCGCGGTCGTGCTCGATGCCGTCGGAGGTCCGCAGGCCGGGGTCGACGTTGCCGTCGAGCACGATCGCGCGGCTGCGCTCCGGGAACAGGTTGACGTAGGTCGCGCCCAGCAGGGTGCCGTAGGAGAAGCCGACGTAGTTGAGCTCGTCGTCGCCCACGCCCTGCCGCATCAGGTCCAGGTCCCGCGCGACGTCCTTGGTCGACATGTGCCGCAGCAGTTCACCGGCGTTCTCCTCGCAGGACCGGCCGTAGTCCTGGTAGGCGCCCATGGTGGTGTCGATCTGCTCGTCGGTGACCGGTACCGACGAGATCCGGCTCATCACGTCTTCGGCCTTCTTCGCCGAGGTGAAGCAGCGCAGCGGAGTGCTGCGGCTCACCCCGCGCGGGTCGAAGCCGATGATGTCGAAGCGTTCCAGCACCTCGGGGCTCAAGCGGTTGCCCGCCGTCGTCGGCCGGTTGTACCCGCTGCCGCCGGGGCCGCCCGGGTTCATGAACAGCGACCCGATGCGCTCGTCCGCCTTGGTCGCCGCGCGCCGCATCATCGCCAGCTCGACGGTGCCCTTGCCCGGGTCGTCGTGGTCGATCGGCACCGGGTAGGTGGCGCAGCTGAACAGGTGCCACTGCGTGACCGGAACCCCGCTCAAGTCCCCGGTCTTGCACTTCTTCCAGGAGACCGGTGGTGCGCCGGTCGGCTGGGCCGCGGCGGGTACCGCCAGCAACCCGGCGCCCACCAGCAACGCGCTCACCGAGACCGCCAACTTCCGGACCAATCGCCCCGAATGCGCCACTGCGCCGAACCTCCTCGTCCCGCCTGCCAGCTCCGCAAGGGGAGTCAACAGCCGGAACGGCGGCCGTCACACCGCAGAATGCACGAACCTCGACGCGCCGAGAACGCGGTATTCGGCCGAATCCCACGACATCAGTCCAGTTCGGACAGTTGCCCGATTCGACGAGTGCATTGTGGACGCTCGGTCTGCCGGCCCGCTACGGGACGAGGTAGCGGCTGTCCCGGGAGTCGGTGATGGCCATGTAGCCGGGTGCGTGGCCGATGGCGAACGGGGGTTTGGACTGCATCACCGCTGCTTGCGGGGTCACCCCGCAGGCCCAGAACACCGGGATCTCGCCCGGGCGGATCTCCACCGCGTCGCCGAAGTCCGGCCGGTCGATGTCGGCGATGCCCAGCGCTTCCGGGGCGCCGACGTGCACCGGCGCACCGTGCACGGACGGGTAGCGGGAGGTGACGCGGACGGCGTCGGGGACGAGCTCGGCCGGGATCGGGCGCATCGACACCACCAGCGGTCCGGACAGCCGGCCGGCCGGGCGGCATTCGCGGTTCGTCCGGTACATCGGCACGTTGCTGCCGGCCTCGATGTGGCGCACCGGGACCTCGGCCTCCAGCAGCGCGGCCTCGAAGGTGAAGCTGCAGCCGACCAGGAACGACACCAGGTCGTCCCGCCACAGGTCGGTGACCTCCGCCCGCTCCTCGACCAGCTCGCCGTCCCGGTAGACGGTGTAGGCGGGCAGGTCGGTGCGCAGGTCCCCGGCGAAGATCCCGGCGCTGGTCTCCCCGGGCTCGGTCACGTCCAGCACCGGGCAGGAGCGCGGGTTGCGCTGCGCGAACAGCAGGAAGTCGTAGGCGAACTCGCGCGGCAGGGCGATCAGGTTCGCTTGGGTCCACCCGGCGCTGTAGCCCGAGGTGGGCACGCGCAGCCCGGCGCGGAACGCGGCGCGGGCCTGCTCCGGGGACATCTCCTGCGGGTTCGTCATGGCAGAACTCCTCGTCATCTGTCTCGTGAGCGGCGGTGGTGGCTCTTACCGCCATCGCCGCTCACGACCTGTTAGCTGCCGCGGCGGAAGCGGATTCGCTGTCCGGGGCGGGCTTGAGCGGCCTTGTCCAGGTCTGCGGCGACGACCACGGCGATCACCGGGTACCCGCCGGTCACCGGGTGGTCGGCCAGGAACAGGGTCGGCCGCGCTGACGGCGGTACCTGCAGCGCGCCGGGGACCATGCCCTCGCTGGGCAGCTCATCGGTCCGGCTGCGCTCCAGCGCCGGTCCGGCCAGCCGCATGCCGACCCGGTTGCTCTCCGCGGTCACTTCGTAAGGGCTGCTGACCAGGGCGGTCAGCGCTTCCTCGGTGAACCAGTCGTGCCGCGGCCCGAACGCCACGCGCAGCGTGATCTCGTCGGCCGCGCACACCGCCACCGGCGCCTGGTCCACCCGGGGGAACTGCTGCGGCGCCGGGCCCACGCGCAGCACCGAACCCGGTGCCAGCGGCTCCGGCCCCAGCCCGGCCAGCACGTCGGTGGCCCGCGAACCCAGCACCGGTTCGACGTCGATGCCCCCGCGCACGGCGAGGTAGCTGCGCAAACCCCGGTCGGGCAGCCCCAGTTTCAGGACCGCACCAGAGGGGACCCGCACGACCGAGTTCGCCGCAGCACCACGACCGTCCACTGTGATCGGACACGGCGCGCCGGTCAGCGCGACGGTGAGGTCCCGGGTGGCGCGCACCTCGAGCCCGCCGAAGGTGACCTCGATCGCCGCCGCGCCCTCGTCGTTGCCCACCAGCCGGTTGGCCAGCCGGAAAGCGCCGCCGTCGGCCGCGCCGGACGGCCCGACGCCGATCCCCGCCAGCCCCGGCCTCCCCAGGTCCTGGACGGTCGCGAGCGGTCCGGTGGCGAGCACCTCCACGCAGCTCATCGGACCTCCTGGAAACGCACCCGCACACCCGGGCGCAGCAGCGCGGGCGGATTGCGGTCCGTCCGCCAGATCTCGAGATCGGTGCGTCCGATCAGCTGCCAGCCACCGGGCGATTCGCGCGGGTAGATGCCGCTGAACGCACCGGCGAGCCCGACCGAACCGGGCGGCACCTTGGTCCGCGATTCGGTCCGGCGCGGCACCGCGAGCTCCGGCGGGCCACCGGCGAGGTAGCCGAAACCCGGTGCGAAGCCGCCGAAGGCGACTGTCCACACCGCACTCGTGTGCCGGTGCACCACCTCTCGCTCGGTGAGCCCGGTCAGCTCCGCGACCTCCGCGAGGTCCGCGCCGTCGTAGACCACCGGCACCTCCACCAGGGAGCCGTCGCCACCAGCGGTTCCGCGCGGTTCCACGGCGCGCACCGCGGCCTCGATCGCGGCGGCGTTGGCGCGCTGCGGATCCAGGTGCAGCAGCAACGTCCGCGCTGCCGGGACCAGGTCCGTGAC
>NZ_JBEOVY010000342.1:0-8216 GCF_040295745.1 Saccharopolyspora sp. NPDC002686 | reverse complement strand
CGGTGCGGGTCGCCACCGCCTGGGTCTCAGCGCCATCGGCTTCATCGGTCGCAGAGTCCTTCGAGTCCTCGGTGGACTTCGCGGCCGAGCCGCCGGTGACCTCGGCGGTCGCCTGCTTCTCGGTCTCCGGGACGATGATCTTGGACATCAGCAGACCGGCCGGTGCCGCCATGAAGCTGGCCGCGATCAGGTGGTCCAGGCTGGCGCCCAGCATCGCGTAGCCGACCATCACGGTGCCGGCCACGGTGGCGAGCCCGCCGCCCATCACGGCGAAGAACTCCGAGCGGGTCATCTTCGGCAGGTAGGGGCGGACCATCAGCGGCGCCTCGGTCATGCCGAGGAAGATGTTCGCGGTCGCGTTCAGCGACTCCGGGCGCGAGGTGCCCAGCACCTTGCTCAGCCCGCCACCGAGGATGCGGACCACCCACTGCAGGATGTTCCAGTGGTAGAGCACCGCGGTCAGCGCCGAGATGAAGATGATGATCGGCAGCACCTGGAAGGCCACCACGGTGCCCTCGGTGGGCAGGATCGGCCCGACCATGAACTCGATGCCCTCCTTGGAGGAGTCGAGCACCTTCTGCACCGCGTTGCTCACCGCGGACAGCGCCTGCTTGCCCAGGTCCCAGCGCAGCACGACCACCGCGAACAAGATCTGGATCGCCAGCGCACCCACCACGGTGCGGGGATTGATCGCGCGCCGGTTCGTCGACAGCGCGAACGCCAGCAGCAGCACCACGAGCATGCCGCCGAGACCCCACAAGACCTGCACCTGCATCAGCCTTCTTTCCGGTGAACGCCGCGAATGCGACGTGGACGTGGAAACCCGGGCGATGCTCGCATGCAGGTCAGAGGTTCTGCACAGGGGACCGGCATTTGTGATGGGCATCTCGCGGCGCCCGGGTGCGGCGTCTGGTGGAACCGCACCCGGCGCGACGGATCGGTTACATCGGGTTGTGCAGCGGGACGGTGGCCTGCTTCAGCCAGGTCCCGGTGGTGAAGTCGCGGGCCTTGATCACCACGGTGCGCGCGTCGACCTCGATCTGCAGGCCCTGGTTGAACGCCCCGCCGAGGGAGACCTCGCCGCCCTTGCCGTCGTCCTCCCAGCCGACCTGGATGGCCCCGGTGTTGATCACGTTGAAGCCCTCCAGGTTGCCGGTTTCCCGCACCACGCGGCGGACGACCCAGTCGGACAGGTCCAGGTTCCAGTGCGTGTGCCCGGAGAACAGGAACACGTCGGGGTAGCGGCCGAGCAGCTGCAGCAGCTGGTCGGCCTGCAGGTAGTCGTTGCGGTACAGCTTGTTGTGCGTGCCGGAGACGGTGTTCGGCAGCGGGTGGTGGGTCAGCACCATGACCGGCTTGCGCCAGCGGGCCCAGAACTCGAGGCGGTCGGCGAGCCAGTTGAACTGCTGGTCGCTGATCCACACCTCGTCCCAGAGGCTCTGGTCGTGGTAGTGCGAGTAGCGCTCGGTTCCCAAGCACAGCACCGGGATCCCGCCGAACGAGGTCTCGGAGTAGACGGTGTTGCGCGCGGCGAAGCGGTAGAAGCTGCGGAACAGCGAGTCCTCGGTGGTGCCGTTGGGCCAGGTCTCCTGCGCCAGGGTGTTCGGGTCGCGCCACTTCGGCACGTAGAACTCGTGGTTGCCGATCGCCCACGCCACGTTCTGCGGATGCGGGTGCTGGTCCAAAGTGGACTGGACGGCGGCGTACTCGAAGTCGTAACCGCGCGGCGTGATGTCCCCGGCGATGCCGAGCCCGGCGCTGTTCGGGTTGATGGTGGCCAGGTCGTCCAGCGCGCGGCCGAAGTCGGCGAGGTCGCCCTGGATGTCGCTGATCACGTTGAACCGGACCTTGTCAGCGGAGGTCGGTGGCGGCGCGGCCTGCGCCGAGGTGCTCAGCGCGGCGGTGGCGGCGAGCGAACCACCCGCGCGACGGTCCATCTGGGGTTGACTCCTCGTCTTGCTAGTGCTGGGGCTGGTCGGAAGGTAGGCCGCCGCGGCGCCCGATCGGTGGACTCTCCGCGTCCACTCGGTGGATTCCTGCCGAACATCCGAATGGCACCGGTGAATCCGGTAAAAACACGTGCTCCGGCGACTTCCCGTCAAACCAGCCGCCGCCCGGGCGGGGGTGGATACGTTCCGCTCCGGCTTGGCCAGGACGAAGGGAAGTGGCATGCCGAAACGACCAGTACTGGCGACCGCCACCGCGCTGGCCGCGGTGTCGGCCCTCGCGCTGCCGGCCACCGCACCGGCCGCACCGCTGACCGGGGTCGCGGCGGTGCAGGACCACCTGCAGGAGCTGCAGAAGATCGCGGAGGCCAACGGCGGGAACCGGGCGGCGGGCCAACCCGGCTACAAGGCTTCGCTGGACTACATCAAGGCGCAGCTGGACAGGGCCGGGTTCACCACCTCGGTCCAGGAGTTCGACGCCATGGGCGGCACCACCTACAACCTGCTGGCCGAAACGCCCGGTGGCGACGCCAACAACGTGGTCGTGTTCGGCGCGCACCTGGACAGCGTCAGCCGCGGCGCGGGGATCAACGACAACGGCACCGGCTCGGCGGCGATCCTGCAGGCCGCGCTGGACTACGCGGGCAGCGGCGCGACCCCGAAGAACAAGCTGCGCTTCGCCTTCTGGGGCGCCGAGGAGGAGGGCCTGGTCGGCTCCACGCACTACGTGCAGTCGCTGCCGCAGGCCGAGCGGGACCAGATCGCCGCGTACCTGAACTTCGACATGGTCGGTTCGCCCAACGCCGGCTACTTCACCTACGACGGCGACGACTCCGACGGCGAGGGTGCCGGGCCGGGGCCGGAAGGTTCGGCGCAGATCGAGAAGCTGCTCAACGACTCGCTGGCCGCGGCCGGGGTGGAGACCGAGGGCACCGACTTCGACGGCCGCTCCGACTACGGCCCGTTCATCGAGGTGGGCATCCCGGCGGGTGGCACCTTCACCGGCGCCGAGGAGACCAAGAGCGAAGAGCAGGCCCAGAAGTGGGGCGGCCAGGCGGGCGAGGCGTTCGACCCGTGCTACCACCAGGCCTGCGACACCATCGACAACGTCGACACCCAGGCCCTGGACCGCAACCTCCAGGCCATCAACGCCGCGGTGACCACCTACGCGGAGCAGTTCCCCCAGCCGTAACGCGCAAACGGCTGGTGTGAACGAGGGCGGGCGGCTTTCGAACCCCGGAAGCCGCCCGCCCTCTTTCGCGTTTCTTGAACCGGCCCGGAATGCTGTCGCGGGACGGGCAGGCGCATTACGCTTCGAACGCGCAGCCGGTCTCGGAATCCGCCTGAAATGGGAGAGAAGCGTTTTGTGGGTAATTTTGGGCGGTTTGGTCTTCGTCCTGGCCGGTGGATGGGCGGCTTACCAGGGCTGGCGGCTGAACCGGACGGGTGAGCGCGTGCCCGGGACCGTGGTGGACCTGCACTGGCGGCACAGCACGGGTTCCCATCGCAATAGGAGGATCTGCTACCCGGTGGTGGAGTTCTGGACCGCCGAGGGGCGGCTCGTCCGGGCGAAGACGAGGGTCGGCGGTAGCTCCAGCCCCGAGAAGGGAGCCCAGGTTCAGGTGCTCTACGACCCGGCCAAGCCGGAAGAGGTCGTGATCGACACCGCGTCGGGCCGGGCGAACTGGCTACCCCTCGTTGCCGTCGTGGTCGGGTTGGGGCTCATCGTCTGGGTGATCATGCACCCCGGGAAGTTCTGAGCTCGATCCGGACTTGCACGGGAATCCGTGGACGTACAGAGGTGATCTTGCGGGCCCCGGCGAGCAGCGAGGTGCTGTCTCGCCGGGCAGATCACCTGCGATCACCGCGACGGCGACCCTTGGTGACCGGAGCTCGGCGCCTCCGGTGCGGCGTCCGGAAAAATCGTTCGCCACGGACATCTCGGGCGCGATAGCTTCCGCGGCATGAGCTCGTCAGCCGCCATGGGGCACGTCGACCTGCAGAAGGTGAACTACGTCTTGCCCGATGGCCGGGTGCTGCTGGACGACGTGTCGTTCCGCGTGGGAGACGGGGCGAAGACCGCTTTGGTCGGTCCGAACGGCTCGGGCAAGACGACGTTGCTGCGGCTGGTCTCGGGCGACCTGACGCCGACCGAGGGCAGCATCGCCCGATCCGGTGGTCTCGGCGTGATGCGCCAGTTCATCGGTCACGCCCGCGATGATTCGACGGTGCACGACCTGCTGGTCTCGCTGTCTGCGCCGCGGCTCCGCGCCGCGGCGGAGAAGCTGGAGCGGACCGAGAACCGGCTCATCGAGCAGGACGACGATGCTGCTCAGATCGCCTATGCCGAGGCGATCGCGGAGTACACCGACGCGGGCGGCTACGACGCGGAGGTGCTCTGGGACGTCTGCTGCACCGCCGCTATCGGAATCCCTTACGACCGCGCCCGATTCCGTGAGCTGCGGAAGCTGTCCGGTGGTCAGCAGAAGCGGCTCGCGCTGGAAGCGCTGCTGCGCGGCCCGGACCAGGTGCTGCTGCTCGACGAGCCGGACAACTACCTCGACGTGCCGGGCAAGCAGTGGCTCGAGGAGCAGATCCGGGAAACCCCGAAGAGCGTGCTGTTCGTGACCCACGACCGGGAACTGCTCAACCGCACCGCGAACCGGATCGTGACGGTCGAGCTGGGCGCGGTGGGCAACCGGACTTGGGTGCACGGCGGCGGTTTCGCCACCTACGACCAGGCCCGCGAGGACCGGAACTCCAGGTTGGACGAGCTCCGCCGCCGCTGGGACGAGGACCGGGCGAAGCTGGTCCGGCTGGTCCAGATGCTCAAGCAGAAGGCGTCGTACAACGACTCCATGGCCGCCCGCTATCAGGCGGCGCAGACCAGGCTGCGCAAGTTCGACGAAGCCGGCCCGCCGGAGGCGTTGCCGCGCAAGCAGAACGTGAAGGTGAAGCTGGCCGGCGGGCGCACTGGGAAACGCGCGGTGGTCTGCGAGGACCTGGCGCTGGACGGGCTGACCAAGTCGTTCACCACCGAGATCCGCTACGGCGAGCGAATCGCAGTGCTAGGCGCCAACGGCTCCGGCAAGTCGCACTTCCTGCGGCTGCTGGCCCGGGGCGGCAGCGATGATGTGCCCGTACCGGACCAGGAAGCGCTGACACCGGTGGCGCACACCGGTCTCGCGCGCCTGGGCGCGCGCGTGGTGCCGGGCATGTTCGCGCAGACCCACGAGCACCCGGAGTTCACCGGCCGAACGTTGCTGGAACTGCTGATGGGCGGGGGAGAGCGGCGTGCGGGCATGACCCGCGAGGAAGCCAGCCGCCTGCTCGCCCGCTACGACATCGTGCAGGGAGCGCAGCGCCCGTTCGACACGCTCTCCGGTGGTCAGCAGGCCAGGTTCCAGATCCTGCTGCTGGAACTGGAAGGCGCGAACCTCCTGCTCCTGGACGAACCCACGGACAACCTCGACCTGGTCTCGGCGGACGCGTTGCAGGCGGGCCTGGACGAGTTCGACGGAACGGTGATCGCGGTGACCCACGACCGCTGGTTCGCCCGCTCCTTCGACCGCTTCCTGGTCTTCCACGCCGAAGGCCAGGTCCGCGAGTCGCCGGAACCGGTCTGGCAGGAGGGGCCCCGGTAGCCGGGCGGGGTCGGGGGCAGTGCCCGGCTACCGGGAGGACCGGCGCGTGTCGGGGAGGGATCGACGCGCCGGTCCGGTCAATGGGTGTTCGGCGGAGGCCACACCACAGGTTCAGCGGAAACCGAGCTCGCGCCGGACCACTCGCGAAGCCGATGTCGTCCCGCGTACTCGGCAGCCCGCTCGGCCTCGACGTCGCCGATCAACCGCCACACGTCGTAAGAACCCTCGCCAGCATCCCCGTGCTGCCGATGCGACGACGGTAAGAGCAACATGCCCCAGATGACGAGGTTGATCGCAACGAGAGTGCCGAGCTGAAGCCAGAACACGGGAAACCTCCATCCGTCCGAAGTAGACTCTCAACGACGCGCCCGCTTGACGCATTCCTGTTCGCGCAGCTGGCCAGGCCCACGCCGAGTGCTGCGAGGCCGAGCAGGGGCAGTGGCCCGCGTCGAGGCGATCTGCTCGCAGATCCAGCAGTGCGGCCGAGTGGTGGTGGGATGCCCAACGGCGGCCCACATGACAACGGCCCCGCAAGCCCCGTCCCCACCCGGCCGAGCAACGAAGTGCGTCTCCAGACCCCGCAACCCAGGCGAAGGCAACCACCGCGGCCAAACCTCAACACCGAACATCCACGCCTCCAGGATTTTCGAGGTACCTTGGTTTGTGATCGCTGGGAACCGGTCACGAACCACTTGAGTTCATTAATTCCTGGTCACGGGCTGAGACCGCAAGCCCGTTGCCCTCAACCTTTTGGGTGGTGTCCAAGATGACTCAAGATGGCCGTAAGCTGTGGAACGTGGGTGACACCGCAGGTACGCCGCGTACTCGCGCGCTCGCTGCCGCATTGCGGAGCGCGCTGGATGATTCTGGACTTACCGCGAGGCAGGCTGGGCGTCTGCTCGACAAGTCCCACAGCACCATCTCGCAGTGGCAGACGGGCAAGCGTGTACCGACCACCGACGACGTGTCGGCATTCCTGGCCGTGCTCGGTGTGACGGGCAAGCGACGACGGCAGGTCCTCGACCTGGCGCGCAATGCACGCGAATCAAACTGGCTTGCCGGAGGCGTTTCGGAGCAGCTGGCGGGGATCGTCGAATGCGAGAGAACTGCTGTCGAGATCGTCGACTGGTGCCCACTCGTCATCTCCGGTCTCCTGCAGTCTCCGGAGTACGCGCGGGCGATCATCGGTGACGATGACGCGCTTGCACCACAAGAAGTAGAAAAGCGCGTCGCGATCCGGCTCGAGCGTCAGGTCCAGCTCACTCAACGAGACGATCGTCCGGTCGATCACACGGTGCTGATCGGCGAGCCCGCACTCCGTCAGTGCATTGGTGGGAAAGGTGTGCTCGTCGAGCAACTCCACCGGCTGGTCGCGCTCAACGGGAAGAAGGGGACGACGATCCAGGTCGTGCCGACTGGTGGCGGCTGGCATCCAGGGCTGATGGGGCCGTTCGTGATCTACGGGTTCGCGGAGTCACCTGCGATCGTCGCCATCGAGAACCACAAGTCGTCGGTGTTCCTGTACGAGGACGACGACGTGGTGACCTATCGGCGTGCGTCGGCATCGATCCGCCGCGCCGCGATCAGCCCAGAAGAGTCGTCTGAGTTCATCCTCGGTGTGATCGGACAGTTGGAGGAGATATGAACAGTCCTGTGCAATGGTGCAAGAGCAGCTACAGCGGTCAGGAGACGCACTGCGTGGAGTTATCCAGCCCTCGCGGACTGATCCGGGACTCGAAGGATCCCGAAGGCCCAGTGCTTTCCGTTGACATCACGGGGTTTTTGCGGGCTGTGAAGGCTGGGCGGTTCGAGCGGTGAGTGCGTGGGTCGTGAGTGTGAAACCGTGTTGGAGCACTGTTTCACACTCACGACCCCGTTCAGGTGGTGAGTGAAGGGCACCTTTGACCGACTTACTCGGTCGAAGGTGCCCTTCACTCGGTTCAGATCAGCGTCAGCTCTGCTTGGGAGCGTTGAGGAACGTCTCCAGGGAGTCGTCCATGGCTTCCCACCACGGGGTGTGGTGGGTCGGGGCTTCGGTTCCCGTGCAGGGGGAGGGGAAGCCGCGGTCGCGGTAGCCGGTGATGGATTCCTGCTTGTCGTGCTCCCAGTCGCGGAAGAGCTTGCGGGTCAGGTCGAGGTCGAACTTCGGGTAGTCCACCTCGGCCAGGAGCTCCGCCACGTGATCGGCCTGGAAGTCGATCATTCCCGCGTCGTCGGTGAGCGTCGACTCGCGCTGGACCCACGACTCGATGTCGGCCGCCATCTCCTCGCGGGACGGCAGGGACACCCGGCCGAGCACGTAGTCGCGGGCGTACCAGGCCTCGGCGTCGAACAGGGTCATCGTGTAGAACTGGTCCTGCATGCCCAGGTACATCAACTTCGGGTTGTCCAGCCAGAACACGCCCTTGTACAGGTTCGCCGGGTAGAGCACGTTCTTGGTGCGCAGGCGCAGTTCGTCCGCCAGGAACGGGAAGTGGTGCTTGTACCCGGTGCACAGCACGATCGCGTCGATCTGGCGGGTGGTGCCGTCCTTGAAACGGGCGACGTCGCCGTCCATCCCGACCAGCTGCGGGACCTCTTCGATGCCTTCCGGCCACTTGAAGTCCATCGGTGCGGTGCGGTAGGT
>NZ_JBEOVY010000341.1:0-8253 GCF_040295745.1 Saccharopolyspora sp. NPDC002686 | reverse complement strand
GGGCCCCCGCGCCCCCCGCTCCACCCTCACCCCCGGAGCCCCTAATGGGTAAAGCTTCGTTTACGCATTGGACCAGCTGGGCTCGACGCCGTCAAGGACTCCACTACCATCTGGAGCCATGAAACCGCGCCTGCCGCTGATCGGTGAGCCGCTGGCCGTCGACCTGGTCAACACCAGGGCGATCACCCCGGACGGCCCGGTCGACTTCATGGGCACGCCTGCGGAGCTGTGGGAGTGGCTGACCCGCCAGGCGGACCGGATGACGACACCCACCCAGTCGGAGCGGACTTCGCTCAGCCGAGCCGACCTGGCCGCCGTGCACGAAGTGCGCGAGCACGCCGCGCGAGCGCTCACCCAGATCCGGCTCGGGAAGCGCCCGCCGGCGGACGCGCTCCGCGGGCTCAACGACGCCCAGCGGGCGGCGCCGGGGATCCGGAAGCTGAGCTGGCGCGGCGGATCGCTGGTCGGCACCGTCGAACGCCCCGGGAGTCTGGGCGCACGGGTCGCCGCCGACCTGGCCGAGGCCGCCGCCGAGCTGCTCACGGACCCGATCATCGAGGCGCTCCGCGAATGCGAGGAGCGGAACTGCGTGATGCTCTTCATCGCCACCAACCCCCGCCGCCGCTGGTGCTCACCCGCGATCTGCGGCAACCGGGTCCGCGTCGCCCGCTACTACCAGCGCCACAAGGCGGACGCCTGATCCACCGGGACGCGGCGGTGCCAGCGGCCCGCATCACGCCGCGAAAGGTCGTCGACCGCCTGTGACTCACCCGATCGGCCGTTAGGCTGCCCCGAGCCGTCACGACCAGGGGGAGCCGATGCACACCAGCGCCACCACCGGCTTCGACGGTGCAGCCACCGTCCGGCTCCCCCGCCCCGCCCCGCCGTTCGCCCGGACTCCCGTCCTGGTGCTCGGCGCTCTCGTCACGGCGCTGCTGGTGGTGCTGGCGCCGCGCTACGACCTCGTCACCGACGAGCTCTACTTCCTCGCCGCCGGGAAGTTCCACCTGGACTGGGGGTACATGGACCAGCAGCCGCTGGTGCCGTTCCTCGCCGCGTTCCTGGACACCGCGTTCCCCGGTTCGCTGCTGGCGTTCCGACTACCCGCGGCGCTGGCGACCGGGCTCGGGGTGGTGGTCGCTGCGTTGGTCGCGCGCGAGTTCGGCGGCAACGGCAAGGCCCAGGTGCTGGCCGCGGCGGCGTACGCGCTCTCGCCGTGGCTGCTGGTCAACGGCCACTGGCTCACCGCATCCACGATGGAGCCGTTGCAGTGGACGGCGATGATCTGGCTGCTGGTGCGGTGGATCCGGTTGCACGGCCACGGGATTCGCCGGGACCGGCTGCTCCTCGGCATCGGGCTGATCGCGGCCCTCGCCGTGCAGACCAAGTTCCAGGTGGTGGTCCTGTGCGCTGCGCTGCTGCTGAGCACCGCGATCACCGGCCCGCGGGCGGTGCTGGCTCGTCCGGCGCTGTGGGTTGCCGTGGCGATTCCCGTGGTCACCGCTGTTCCCACGCTGTGGTGGCAGGCCGCCAACGGCTGGCCCGCGCTGGAGATGGGCACCGCGGTCAACGAGGAGAACGACCGGCTCCTGCTCGTCCCGACCGCGCTGTTCTACTCCGGGATCGTGGTCGGCGCGGTGCTGTGCTGCTACGGCCTGGCGGTGCTGCTGCGCTCCCCCGCCTTGCACGCGTACCGGTTCCTGGGCTGGACGACCTTGGCGGTCCTGGTGTTCTTCCTGGTCACCGGCGGTCGGCCGAACTACCTGGCGGGGCTGTTCGGAGTTCTGTTCGCGGCGGCCTCCGTCGGACTGCAGCACCGCAGCGGCAAGCTGCTGTGGCCGGCTTGCGCGATCTCGGCGGTGCTGCCGCTGGCGATGTTGCCGGTCTACCCGCTGGACGTGCTGGCCCGCCACCCCGAGATCCCGAACTACCCGCGGCTCTACGAAACGGGCTGGCCGGAGCTCACCGACGCGGTCACCCGCGCCTACCGGGCGCTACCGCCCGAGCAGCAGCGCCGCGCGGTCGTCGTCGCCGAGACCTACTACCTGGCAGGTGCGCTCGACGTGCGAGGCCGCCCGGCCGGTCTGCCCCGCGTCTACAGCCCGCATCGCGGCTACTGGTTCTTCGGCGCCCCACCCGCGGACGCCGATGTCGTGCTCTACGTCGGCAAGCGCTCGCTGTCCGACCACTTCAGACGGTCGCAGCGGCTCGGGAAGGTCGAGTCGGGCCTGGTGAACATGGCTCGCGGCAACGAGATCACGCTCTACCAGGCGCCGGCGCAGCCGTGGCCCGAGCTCTGGCCACGGCTGCGCACCCTCTGATCGATCAGCGCGGCGGCCAGGGACCGCCGGGGCGCTGCCCGTTCGGCCCCGGGGGCTGCTGCGGCGGAGGCGGCATCGGCGGACGCTGCCCGGCCGGCGGCGGAGGCGGTTGCTGACCCATCGGTGGCTGGGGCGGGCGCTGTCCGGCCGGGGGCTGCGGCGGGCGTTGCCCGACCGGCTGCTGCGGTCCCGGGGCCTGGGGCGGACGAGGCGGACGCTGCCCGGCGGGCGGTGTCGGCGGGCGCTGCTGGTAGGTCGGCAACTGCCCCAGCTGCGCCGGCAGCGCGAAGAACCCGGACTGCTCGGTGCGCGGCGCCCACGGCGGCGGGGGCGCCTGCTGCGGCATCCGCCGGAAGAAGGCGTCGCGGGCCATCCGCATCAGCGACAAGATGGCCTCCCGACGCTGGAAGAACTTGTCCGGCGGGATCGTCAACCGCTCGGCCTGCGCGTGCAGGAGCGCCAGCTCGGTCGCCGCCAGCTGGTAGTCGCCCATGGCCCGCACCCCGACGGCGCCGGCTTGCCCCCGCGCCCAGCGGCGTGCTTCCTTGCGCCCGCGCATCTTCCCCAGCATCTGCAGGTCGTTGGGCTGCACCAACCCGCTCGGGATGTAGGCGGGCAGGTACTTGCCGATCATGTGCACCAGCCGCTTGCGGTCCCTGACCACCACGACGATCAGGGTGATCAGCACGCCCAGCTCCACCAGGTAGGCGAGCGCCAGACCGCCGAAGCCGAACTGGGTGCTGCCGTTCCACAGCGCGTGCAGGAACACCGCGCCGATCCAGCCGCCGACCACGGCGAAGACGCGTCCCGAGCCGCGGTGCGTTGCGGCGTAGGCGACGCCGAGCCCGGTCATCGAGGTGAAGATCGGGTGGCACAGCGGCGAGAACACCCCGCGGAGCACCACCACGAACAGCAGGGAGCCCTCGTCGATGCCCCGCATGTAGTAGAGGACGTTCTCCACCATCGCGAAGCCCAGCCCGCACATGGCGGCGTAGACGATCCCGTCGGTGGGTCCGTCGATCTCGTCCCGCCGCGCCCACAGCAGGTACAGCAGCAGAGCGCCCTTGAAGCTCTCCTCGACGACCGGGGCCACGATCGTCGTCGTGGCCGCGTCCGCGCCTGCCTCGCCCAGCATCGGGATCAGCAGCACCCCGGTCACGGAGTTCACGATCAGGGCGCCGATGATGGCCACCCCCGCGCCCCAGCCGAACGACAGCACCAGGTTGATCCGGGGCTCCGGCTCCAACCGGTCCATGAGCAGGACCAGCGCGACCAGCACGATCGCGGTGGGCAGCGCCAGCAGCAGGCCGACCACGGTGTTGATCGGTCCGCCCGCCACGAAGAAGTAGTAGAGCAGCGCCAGCAGCAGGCAGAAACCGGAGATCACCAGGCCGACGATCAACGGCACCGGTGTTCGGTTCGAGCTGTGTCCATCCAGGACGGATTGGGGCTTGAGCAAGGGCATGCGGGTGAGGGTATGAGATGACCTGCGGCCGCATCCGGCAGTTCGGCCCATTCGTCGGCCGGATCACCCGAACACCACCAGGAATGCCCGATTCGCGAAATCAGCCCGGAAGCAGGGTTGGCACCCGCAGCCCAGGCGGACGCTGAGATACCCGCACCGCCACGCGAAACGAGTGCTTCAGACAGGTCTTCAGACCGGCGGGCGCGTGCCCGCCAGGATTCCGTCGCCACCGCACTGGGGGCAGCCCCGCCACTCCGCCAGCGTCATGCCGGTCATCAGCTCTTCGGTCGCCTGGATCATGTACAGCCGGGGGTCGCTGACCTTCTTGAACCCCCCGCAGGTGAAGCAGATCGCGTTCGGTCCACCGGCGAACACCGGCGGCTGGCCCTGGTCGGTCATGCCTTGATCCTCACCTCGGCGGCCAGCGGTGGGACTGGCGGCCCGGTGTCGCCCGGCAGTGCCGGCACCGCGTCCACCCCATGACGGTGTAGGCCTCGCCGTCCGCCGAGGCGAACCCGCGCGGAACCCGGACCTGCCCCCGGCCCTTGCAACCCCGGCAGATACCTCCCGGTTCGGACTCAGCGGTCACGTCCGTCCCCCCGAACTCGCGAACCGGGCATGTCCCGGCCATCGTATCGACCACGAGCTCCGATCGGTCCAACACCCCGGTCAGGTCTGGTCGATCAGCTCGACCTCGTCGCGGAGGAGGCTGTAGAGGACGCAGTCGCGCCACCGGCCGTTGCGGTAGGTGTAGGCGCGCAGGACGCCTTCCCTGGTGAAGCCGACCTTCTCGAGGGCTCGCTGCTCCGCGGCGTTGGCCAGCTCGGTGCCGGCTTGGAGGCGGTTGACCAGCGTGTGCGCGAACAGGTACTGGACCAGCAGCCGCTGCGCTTCGGTGCCGTAGCCGCGGCCGCGCGAGTCGGGTTGCAGGTTGACGCCGATCTCGAAGCAGTGCGACGACGGTCCGGTCCCGACCTGGTGCCAGGACACGAAGCCGACCAGCTCGTCCTCGGCGATCGCCAGCAGGATCCCGTGCTCGTCGCCCAGCAGACCGGATTCCTCCCACAGCTTGGCCATCCGGTCCGGCTTGCGCCAGCCCCACCAGTTGTACGGGGCGGTGTTCTCCGGCTCGTTGATCAGCTGTTCCAGCTCCGCCAGGTCGTCTTCCCGAACCGGTCGCAATGACACGTCTCCCACGCGGGGGAGCCTAGCCAGCGGTCCGGCGATCCTGACAGGTCCGCAGGCACCAACGCGTGTTCGGGGAGCCCTCCGGCGGAGAGCTCCCCGAACGCGGGAACGTCAGGTGCTCTGCGGGAATCCCAGGTCGACGCCGCCGTGGGAGGGATCCGGCCAGCGCGTGGTGACCACCTTGGTGCGCGTGTAGAACTGGATGCCGTCCGGGCCGTAGGCGTGCGCGTCGCCGAACAGCGAGTCCTTCCAGCCGCCGAAGGAGTAGTACGAGACCGGCACCGGGATCGGGACGTTCACCCCGACCATGCCGACCTCGACCTCCTCGCAGTACTGCCGCGCCGCCCCGCCGCTCTGGGTGAAGATGGCGGTGCCGTTGCCGTACGGGTTGGCGTTGAGCACCTCGAGCGCGGCGTCGTAGCTGGCCACCCGCAGCACCGAGAGCACCGGGCCGAAGATCTCGTCGGTGTAGATCGACATGTCGGTGCCGACGCGGTCGAACAGCGTCGGGCCGAGCCAGAAGCCGTCGTCGGCGCCGTCCACCTCGATCCCCCGGCCGTCCACGACCAGTTCCGCCCCCGCGGCGACACCGGCGTCCACATAGGACGAGACCCGGTCGCGGTGCGCGGCGGTGACCAGGGGTCCCATGTCGCAGCCGCGACGGCCGTCGCCGACGTTGAGCTTCGCCATCCGCTCGGCGATCTTGGCGACCAGCTCGTCGCCGACGGGATCGACCGCGACGACAGCGGAGATCGCCATGCACCGCTCCCCCGCCGAGCCGAAGCCGGCCGACACCGCGGCGTCGGCGGCCAGGTCCAGGTCGGCGTCGGGCAGCACCACCATGTGGTTCTTGGCGCCGCCGAGGGCCTGCACCCGCTTGCCGTTGCCGGTGCCGGTCTCGTAGACGTAGCGCGCCACCGGGGTGGAACCGACGAACGACACCGCCTTGACCGTCGGGTTCGCCAGCAGGGCGTCGACCGCGACCTTGTCGCCGTGCACGACGTTGAGCACGCCGTCGGGCAGGCCCGCCTCCTGCCACAGCTGGGCGATGAAGTTGGCCGCCGACGGGTCCTTCTCGCTGGGCTTGAGCACCACGGCGTTGCCGCAGGCGATCGCGTTGGGCACGAACCACAGCGGCACCATGGCCGGGAAGTTGAACGGCGAGATCACCCCGACGACGCCGACCGGCTGGCGCACCGAGTGCACGTCGACGCTGGTCGAGGCGTTCTCCGAGAAACCGCCGCGCAGCAGGTTGGGGATGCCGCACACGTACTCGACGTTCTCCAGGCCGCGCTGCACCTCGCCCGCGGCGTCGGAGAGCACCTTGCCGTGCTCGGCGGTGATGATCTCGGCGAGCTCGGACTTGCGCTCGTTGAGCAGTTCCCGGAAGGCGAACAGCACGTTGGACCGCTTCGCCAGCGAGGCGCGGCGCCACTCCTTCAGCGCCTCGGCGGCCTTGGCCACCGCAGCGTCCACATCGGACTCGGCTGCGAACGCGACCTGCTTGGTCACCGCACCGGTGGCGGGGTCGAACACCTCGCCGGTGCGCTGCGGGATCGTGTCGTCGAACTTGCCGGCGACCCAGTGCCTGATCAGTTCTGTCATCGGTTGAGCTCCTGCTCGGCCAGCGAGGTGGTCTCGGTGAGGATCTGCAGCGCCTGGTCCGCTTCGTCCTCGGTCAGGGTCATCGGCGGTGCCAGGCGCAGGACGTTGCCGTACAACCCGCCCTTGCCTAGCAACAGTCCGCGCTGCTTCGCCAGTTCCATCACCCGCCCGGCTGCCGCGGCGGCGGGCGTCCGGGTGCCGGGTTCGACCAGCTCGACGCCGATCATCAGGCCCTTGCCGCGCACGTCGCCGATCAGGCCGCAGGTCTCGGCGTGGGCGCGCAGCCCGTCCAGCAGCCGTCCGCCGAGCTTGGCCGCGTTGCCCTGCAAGTCGTTGTCCAGCAAGTACTCCAGCGCGGCGACGGCTCCGCCGGTGGAGATCGGGTTGCCGCCGAAGGTGGAGATCGAGTTGGCGGTCAGGCAGTCCATCAGCTCCGCCTCGGCCACCAGGCCGCCGATGGCCAGGCCGTTGCCCAGCCCCTTGGCGAACGTCATCGCCGACGGGGTCACGCCGTGCGCCTGGATGCCCCAGAAGTGCTCCCCGGTGCGGCCCCACCCGGTCTGCACCTCGTCGGAGATCAGCAGGATGCCGTACTCGTCGAGCACCTCGGCGAAGGCGCCGAACAGCCCGTCCGGCGGGGTGGCGAAACCACCGACGCCCTGGATCGGCTCGGCGATCATGCAGGCCACGTCGCCGGAGGTGGTGGTCTCGATGACCTCGCGCAGGTCGTCGACGCAGGCCGCGATGTAGTCGGCGTCGGACAGCTCCCGGAACGGGCTGCGGTAGCGGTAGCCGCCCTGCACGTAGCTGACCTTGAACGGGGACAGCGCGCTGGCCGACCAGCCGCGGTTGCCGGTGACGCCGAGGGCCCCGAAGCCCCTGCCGTGGTAGGAGTTGCGCAGCGCGAGGACCTGGTGGCTGCGGCGCTTCTGGGTGGCCAGCATCAGCGCGGTCTCGTTGGCCTCGGTGCCGGAGTTGGTGAAGAACACCTTCGGATTGGTCATCCCGGACAGCTCGCCGATGCGCTCGGCCAGCTCCACCTGCTTGCGGATCAGGTACAGCGTCGAGGTGTGCAGGACGCCGCTGTCGACCTGGCGGCGGATCGCATCGCTGATCTCGGCGATGTCGTAGCCGATGGCGTTGGTCAGGACCCCGGCGAAGAAGTCCAGGTAGGTGTTGCCCGCCGAGTCGGTGACGTGCCGCCCCCGACCGCTGACGATCTCGATGGGTTCGTCGTAGTAGAGGGACAGCCAGCTGGGCATGGCCGCGCGATGGCGGGCCACCAATGATTCCGACATTGCTCCCCGTTCCGTCGTGCCGATGCGGCCAGTCTGGCCCGCCGGGCACTCGGCCACCTACGGACAACCTGTACTGATCTGGCCCGGGAGCCAGTACGGTGTGTGCACCGGGAGGTGCGATGGAGTTGATGTCGCCGGACGTGCTGGCGCTGCCGACCGTGTCGGAGGTGCTCGACCTGCCGGTGCTGCGGCGCGGCAAGCCCCGGGTGATCGCCGGGGCGTCGGGTCTGGACGGCCGGGTGCGGTGGGTGCACGTCGCGGAGATCGCCGACATCGCGGCGCTGCTCAGCGGCGGCGAGCTCGTGCTGACCACCGGCATCGCACTACCGGAGGCGCCTGCCGAGCTGGTCCGCTACGTCGACGAGCTCGCCGCCGC
>NZ_JBEOVY010000340.1:0-8276 GCF_040295745.1 Saccharopolyspora sp. NPDC002686 | reverse complement strand
GGCCGCCCAGCGCGATATTTATGCTGGTCATTGCCCTACCCGGATTTAGGGTGAAGGGGGCGGAGCCAGATGGCGATACGGGTGTTCGTGGTCGACGACCACGATGTGATCCGCCGCGGCATCGCAGCGCTGGTCGGTGCCGAGAACGACCTGGAACTGGTCGGGGAAGCAGCCAGCGTCGCTGAAGCGCTGGCCTGGGTGCCCAAGGCCGAGCCGCACGTGGCGGTGCTGGACGTGCGGCTGCCCGACGGCAACGGCGTCGAGCTGTGCCGCGAGCTGCAGTCGCAGCTGCCGGCACTGCGCTGCTTGATGCTCACCTCCTTCGACGACCACGACGCGCTCATGGACGCGATCATGGCCGGTGCGGCCGGTTTCGTGCTCAAGGGTGTGGTCAGCCAGGAACTCGTCAGCGCCATCCGCACCGCGGGGTCCGGCCAATCGCTGCTGAGCCAGCAGAAGACCGAGGCGATGCTGACCTGGCTGCGCAAGGAGCAGGAGCAGGCGGATCCGCTGCGCGTGCTGACCGCGCGCGAGCGGGAAGTCCTGGAGCTGATCGGTGAGGGGCTCACCAACCGCGAGATCGCCAAGCGGATGTTCCTCGCCGAGAAGACCATCAAGAACTACGTGTCCCAGATGCTGGCCAAGCTGTCGATGCGGCACCGCAGCGAAGCCGCCGTGCTGGCCACCGAACTGCGACTCGACCGGGATTCGCGCAACAAGCGCTGAGCTGGGGTGCGGCGGGGAGGCCGTCATGTCGTCACGACCGCCCGATGTCGCGGCCGCGGAACTGGTGGCTGCGCCGCGGATGAGCGAAGACGCGTTGCTGACCAGACTGGTGATGGCGCTGCGGGAGCTGCGGGACGGCAACTTCCGACGCCGCCTGGTCCCCTCCGGCGGCGGCCTGGTCGCCGAGATCGCCGTCGTGTTCAACGAACTCGCCGAGCGGAACCAACTGCTGGTCGGGGAGCTGCAGCGGGTCAGCGACGCCGCGGACAGGGGCGAGTGGCCGATCGAACCCGTCGCGCTCGACGGGGCGAACCAGGGCGGATGGGCGGTCGCGGCGAACGCGGTCAACGACGTGGTCGGTAGCCTGCTGGCACCGGTGGCCGAGCTCAACCGCGTGCTGGACGCGCTCACCCGCGGCGACCTCACGCAGCGGATGTCGCGCCGCGGGACCGACGGGAAGCTGCCCGGCGAGGTGGCCGGGTTGAACACCGCGGTCAACGACCTGCTCGACCAGCTCTCCGCTTTCGCCCAGGAGATCACCAGGGTGGCGCGGGAGATCGGCACCGAGGGCAAGCTCGGCGGCCAGGTCCAGGTCCCCGGCCTGACCGGCACCTGGCTGGATCTGGCCGACGCGGTCAACGGCATGGCCGCCGACGTCACCGGACAGCTGCGCGACGTCTCCCACGTCGCCAAGGCCGTCGCCGCAGGTGACCTCAGCCGCAAGATCACCGTCGAGGTCTCCGGCGAGACCCTGGAGCTGAAGGAAACCATCAACACGATGGTCGACCAGCTCTCCGCCCTGGCCGACGAGGTCACCCGGGTGGCCCGCGAAGCGGCCAACGAGGGACGGCTGGGCGGTCAGGCCGAGGTGCCCGGCGCGGCCGGCACCTGGCGCGCTCTGACCGAATCGGTCAACTTCATGGCCCGCAACCTGACCAACCAGGTGCGCAGCATCGCCCAGGTGGCCACCGCGGTGGCGCGGGGTGACCTGTCGAAGAAGATCGACGTGGACGCCCGCGGGGAGATCCTGGAGCTGAAGAACACGATCAACACGATGGTCGACCAGCTCTCCGCGTTCGCCGACGAGGTCACCCGGGTGGCGCGCGAGGTCGGTACCGAGGGCAAGCTCGGCGGTCAGGCGCGCGTGCACGGCGTGGCCGGCACCTGGAAGGACCTGACCGACAACGTCAACATCATGGCCGACAACCTGACCAACCAGGTGCGCAACATCGCCCAGGTGGCCACCGCGGTGGCCGGGGGAGACCTGTCGAAGAAGATCACTGTGGAGGCCAAGGGCGAGGTCGCCGCACTGGCCGAGACGATCAACGGGATGGTCGAGACGCTCCGCGCCTTCGCCGAGCAGGTCACCCTGGTCGCCCGCGAGGTCGGCACCGAGGGCAGCCTCGGCGGTCAGGCGCGGGTGCCCAACGTCGCGGGCACCTGGAAGGACTTGACCGACAACGTCAACATCATGGCCCGCAACCTGACCAACCAGGTGCGCAACATCGCCCAGGTGACGACCGCGGTGGCCCGGGGCGACCTGTCGAAGAAGATCGACGTGGACGCCCGCGGGGAGATCCTCGAGCTGAAGACGACCATCAACACGATGGTTGACCAGCTGTCCGCCTTCGCCGCCGAAGTGACCCGGGTGGCGCGCGAGGTCGGCACCGAGGGCAAGCTCGGCGGTCAGGCCGAGGTCGCCGACGTCTCCGGCACCTGGCAGCGGCTCACCGAGAGCGTCAACCGGCTCGCCAGCAACCTCACCACCCAGGTGCGGGCGATCGCGCAGGTGGCCACCGCGGTCACCGAAGGAGACCTCACCAGGCAGATCACCGTGGACGCCTCCGGCGAGGTCGCCGAGCTCAAGGACAACATCAACGCGATGATCAGCAACCTCAAGGAGACCACCCGGGACAACCAGGAGCAGGACTGGCTCAAGACCAACCTGGCCCGGATGTCGGCGCTGATGCAGGGCCAGCACGACATGGACGCCCTCGCACAGCTGATCATGAGCGAGCTGGCGCCGCTGGTGTCGGCCCAGTACGGCGCGTTCTTCCTCAACCGGACCGACCAGGACGGGCACGCGTACCTGGAACGCACCGCCGGGTACGGCCGCCCGCCCGGCAACGGCCGTGCGCTGCGCTTCGAACCGGGGGAGTCGCTGGTCGGCCAGGTCGCGGTCGACCGCAAGTCGATCGTGGTGAACAGCGCGCCGCCCGGCCACATCCGGATCGGCACCGGGCTCGGCGAGATGACCCCGGCGAACGTGGCGATCGTGCCGGTGCTGTTCGAAGGCGAGGTCCTCGCGGTCATCGAGCTCGCCTCGGTCACCGAGTTCACCCCGGTGCACCTGGACCTGCTGGAACGCCTGAAGGAAACCATCGGCGTCGACGTCAACACCATCGTCGTCAACTCGCGCACCGAGTCGCTGCTGGCCGAATCCCAGCACCTGGCCAGGGAGCTGCAGGCCCGCTCCGAGCAGCTGCAGGAGCAGCAGACCGAACTCCAGCGCTCCAACACCGAGCTGGAGGAGAAGGCCGCGCTGCTGGCCGCCCGCAACCGCGACATCGAGCTCAAGAACATCGAGATCGAGCAGGCCCGGCAGGAACTCGAAGAACGCGCCCGGCAGCTGTCCCAGGCCTCGGCCTACAAGTCGGAGTTCCTGGCCAACATGTCGCACGAGCTGCGCACCCCGCTCAACAGCGTGCTGATCCTGGCGCGGCTGCTGTCGGACAACATGGACGGGAACCTGACCCCGCAGCAGGTGGACCTGGCCAAGACCGTGCACCAGGCCGGCACCGACCTGCTGCAGCTGATCAACGACGTGCTCGACCTGTCCAAGGTGGAAGCCGGCCAGATGCACCTGCTGCCGGAAGACGTGGAACTCGCCGACCTGGCCGCGCACGTCGAATCGCTGTACCGGCCGCTGGCGGCGGACAAGGGACTGGACTTCGACGTGATCGTGGCACCATCGGTGCCGCCCACGGTGCGCACCGACCGCAGCAGGCTGGAGCAGATCGTGCGCAACCTGCTGTCCAACGCGGTCAAGTTCACCGACAAGGGGCGGGTCGAACTGCGGATCCGCCTGGCCCAGCCCACCGAGGTCACCAGGCAGGGCCTGCGGCAGGCGAACCAGCGGCTGGCGTTCGCGGTCCGCGACACCGGCATCGGCATCCCCGCCGACAAGCTGAACCTGATCTTCGAAGCCTTCCAGCAGGTCGACGGCACCACGGTCCGCAAGTACGGCGGCACCGGGCTGGGGCTGTCCATCAGCCGCGAGCTGACCGCGCTGCTCGGCGGGGAGCTGCAGGTGCGCAGCGACCCCGGGCACGGCAGCACCTTCACCCTCTACCTGCCGGTGGAGACCAGGTCCGCGGCGGTGCCCGAACAAGTGGAGGGGCCGGTCACCCGGACGCATCCGCCGAGCGAGGCGGAGAGCAGCATGGACGTCTCCGCGGAGGGCATCGACCCGCCGATGCGCTCGACCGAGCTGATCCGGCAGGAGGGCCACCAGCACATGCGGCGCTCCAGCGAGCCCGAGCAGCACACGTCACCGCGGTTCAACGGTGAGAAGGTGCTGGTGGTCGACGACGACTACCGCAGCGTGCAGGCGATCACGACGCTGCTGGCGCAGCACGGGCTGCAAGTGGTGCACGCGGACAACGCCCTGGCCGGGCTCAGCGCGCTGCAGCAGCACGCGGACATCGTGATCGTGCTGATGGACGTGATGATGCCGGAGATGGACGGCAACGCCACCATCCGGCTCATCCGGGAGATGCCGCGCTACCGGGACCTGACGATCATCGCGGTCACGGCGAAGGCGATGAAGGGCGACCGCGAGCAGAGCATCGCCGCCGGGGCCACCGAATGCATGAGCAAGCCGGTCGACGTGAACCGGCTGCTGGAACTGCTCTCCGAACACCTGCCCGCCGGACTGGCCGCCGACGAGGAACCGGGGTGAGCCTCAGTCGACCTGTTCGGAGTCCTCGCAGAGCGTGGTCGGCAGTTCCGCGAGCTGCTCGCGGAACTTCTGCGCCCACGCGAGGTCGCTCGCGAAGGTGGCGTCGAAGTGGTCGATGCCGTGCGGATCAGCCATGGCGCACTCCTGACGTCGATTGCTCGCAGGCTGTATCCGGACACCATAACCGCTGGTGGAAGGGGGTAGACCGGCGGCTTCGCGAACTGCTGGGGCGGTTGTGACCCGACGCGCCGGGTGGGGCGGTTGCGCACCCCGCCCGGCGCTCGGAAACCGGCGCAAATCACATTTCCGGGCCCTTCGCCCCTATTGCGACCGGCTCCGGATCGGGTTCGACCTCCGCGGCGAACAGCGGGTCGTGCTGGAGCTCCCGCCACAACGAGACCGCGAGCGCGAGCATCACCAGGACGAACGGCGCGGCTGTGACGATCACCGTGTTCTGCAGGGCGTCCAGCCCGCCGGAGACCAGCAGGACGATCGCGGTCACGCCGGTGAGCGCGCCCCACAAGGCCAGCACCGACGTGCGCGGCCGGGGCGCGCCGTCGGAGGACAGCATGCTCAGCACGAAGGTGTTGGCGTCAGCGCCGGAGACGAAGAACAGCAGGACGAGTGCCATCGCGATCACCGAGGTCACGGTCGGCCACGGCAGCGTTTCCAGCATGGCGAAGATCGCGTTGTTCGTGTCCGCCGCGGCGTCCTGCGCGATGTGGCCGCCGTTGAAGGAGTCGTGGAAGATCGCCGACCCGCCGAAGGCGGTGAACCAGAGGAAGAACACCGCGCTGGGAACACCGAGCACCGCCAGCACGAACTCGCGGATGGTGCGGCCCTTGGAGATGCGGGCCAGGAAGACTCCGACGAAGGCGCCCCACGAGATCCACCAGGCGAGCATGAAGTAGGTCCAGCTCTGCATCCACTCGAGCTCGCCGAAGGTCCCGGTGCGCAGGCTCATCGGGATGAAGTCACCGACGTAGAGGCCCAGCGATTCCACCAGCAGGTTGAACACGAACCCGGTCGGCCCGAGCACCAGCACGAAACCGAACAGCACCACCGTCAGACCCATGCTGGTCTCGCTGAGGAAGCGGATCCCCTTGTGCAGACCGGTGATCGCGGAGATCGTGAACAGCAGCGTGACGACCGCGATGATCGCGATCTGGGTGCCGGTGCCGCCGGAGGCGCCGAACACCCGGGCCAGGCCGCCGTTGATCTGCATCGCGCCCAGTCCGAGCGAGGTGGTCGTGCCGAACAGCGTCGCGAAGATCGCGAGCACGTCGATCGCCTTGCCGACCGGGCCTTCGACGCGGTCGCCGAGCAGCGGCCGCAGCATCGGGCTGATCAGGCCCTTGCGCCCCTTGCGGTGGGTCGAGTAGCCGAGCGCGATGCCGAACACCGCGAAGATCGCCCAGGCGTGCAGGCCCCAGTCGAAGAACGAGTACTGCATCGCGACCGCGGCGGCGTGCTTGGTGCCGGGCTCGGCCAGGCCGTGGGGTGGGGCGACGAAGTGGGTGATGGGTTCGGACACGCCGTAGGAGACGAGACCGATGCCCATCACCGCGGCCAGGATCATCGCCAGCCAGCTGACCGTGCTGAACTCCGGGCGGTCGCTGTCCGCGCCGAGCCGGATGCGTCCGAAGCGGCTGAACGCGAGGACGGCCAGGAAACCCAGCATGGCCAGGCTGGCCACCAGGTAGACCCAGCCGAAGGAACCGGTGATCCAGTACAGCGCCGCTTTGGTGGCGGTGTCGAGGCTGTCGGTGAACACGGTGGCCCACACGACGAACAGCGCGCACAGCGCCACCGACGTGTAGAAGACCGTGCCCAGCCGATCAGGTGGGGACGAAGTTGGGTTGGCTCGCGCCATGAGTTGAACTCCAGTGGAAGCGTGATCGCCTGCTCTCGGCATCCGCGCAGGAAGAGCAGGGCGGGCGTGCGCCGCGGCCGGACAGGCGTTGCGCGTCGACGGCGGGCGCGGTGTGGGACTGGTGGAATCTCTTCCTGTCGATGATCGCGGCGCAGCGAGTGCTGGATCCAGGCGGAGCGAGCAGGTGCCGCGCGGAAAGGCCCGCCGCCGAACAGGAGACCCTACCGGACCGTCTCCGGGCGCTGGTCAGCCCCGATCACATTGCGTGTTCCGAACGCTGATATGCGCAGTATTGCGCGAATCGCGCAGACCTGTCTATGGTGATCCCGTCGTCGCGGTGGGGGAGTGGCGGGTGGCCGAATTGGGCTGTGGCGAAAAGAAAAGCAGGTGATCATGGGATCGCGAGTGCTGGTTGTGGCGGACGACCTCAGCGGTGCCGGTGACTCCGGTGTTCCCTTTGCATTGCGCGAAATGCGCACACTGCTCGCTCTGGACGACACCGGAGACGCAGAGGTCTTCGTCGCCGACACGGACAGCAGGCACGCGACCCCGGAGGTAGCGGCGAAACGAGTAGCGGAAGCACTGCGCGGCCACTCCGACGGCCGGGTCGTGTTCAAGAAGATCGACTCGACGCTGCGCGGCAACCTGGCCGCCGAGATCGGCGCGATCGTGGCACACGCCGGCGGCGGAGGAGTCCTGCTGTGCCCGGCGTCCCCGGCCACCGGACGAACCGTCCTCGGCGGAGTCGTCCACATCGACGGAATTCCCCTGCAGCACACACAAGCCTGGGCGACTGAGGCAGCCGAACCGCCAGCGGACATCGTCTCGGCGCTTGAACCGCTCACGGTGAAGCGCATCGCGCTGGCCTCGATCCGAGGTGACGCCGCAGCGCTCCGAACCCACCTGGCCGAACTGCTCGCGGAGGTCGACGTCGTCGTGTGCGACGCCGTGGCGGAGAGCGACCTGCGCGCCGTCGTGACGGCAGGGATGGCTGCTCCGAAACAGCCCCGTTGGGTGGGGTCGGCGGGACTGGCCGACGCCCTCGCCGAGCAGCTGCGGCCAGGACGCGAGGTGGAACCCCCGCCCCCGGTCAACGGTCACGCGCTCGCGGTGGTGGGCAGCGCTAACGGAATCTCCCGCCAGCAGGCCGATTTCCTCGCGGAGCACTTTCCGCACACCCGGCGCTTATCGGTGCGGAACTTGCTCGACGCCAACGCCGCTGCGCTCGCCCGCATGTCGGAACAGGTTCGGGATGCGTTGAAGACAGGTGACGTCGTGGTCACCCTGGACGGACCTGTGGACGTCAGTGTTGCGCGGCGGCTGAACACAGCGCTTGCCGAAGTTTGCGCTCCTGCGACTAGTGGGGCTGCGTTGTTGGTGCTCACTGGGGGTGAGACCGCTCGGGCTGTCTTGAGCCGGCGGGGTGTTACTGGGCTGCGGTTGCTGAACGAGCTTGAGCCGGGGGTTGTTCTGGCTCGGACCGAGCCTCAGCCTGGGTATGTGATCACCAAGGCCGGTGGGTTCGGTACGCCGGAGACCTTGCACCGGGCCGTTACCGCGGCTCGGTCCGGGCGGGATTTCTGAGTCCTGCTGCGGGGTTTTGGTGGCGGTTGCAGGGTGGGCGCTACCTGTGGTTGTTGGGTTGTTGGTGGGGGTCATCCCCGTGGTTGGTGGATTGTGGGGGCTGTGCTCCGGATGTCAAGCCCGGCCTTTGGC
>NZ_JBEOVY010000339.1:0-8279 GCF_040295745.1 Saccharopolyspora sp. NPDC002686 | reverse complement strand
TCTGCCGCACGTGCTGATGCGCTTCTACACCGTTCCCACCGCCAAGGAAGCCCGCCGCTCGGTGGTCTGGGCGATCTGGCTGATCGGCCTGTTCTACCTGTTCACGCTGGTCCTGGGCTACGGCGCGGGCGCGCTGGTCGGGCCGGACGTGATCAAGGAGGCGCCGGGCGGGGTCAACTCGGCCGCGCCGCTGCTGGCGCTGGAGATCGGCGGCCCGCTGCTGCTGGGCTTCATCGCCGCGGTCGCCTTCGCGACCATCCTGGCCGTGGTCGCGGGTCTGACGATCACCGCGTCCGCCTCGTTCGCGCACGACATCTACGCGAACGTGATCAAGAAGGGCAAGGTGGACGACAAGAACGGCGAGGTCAAGGTCGCCCGGATCACCGCGGTGGTGATCGGCATCGTGTCGATCTTCGGCGGTATCGCGGCCAACGGCCAGAACGTGGCGTTCCTGGTGGCGCTGGCGTTCGCGGTGGCGGCCTCGGCGAACCTGCCGACGCTGCTGTACTCGCTGTTCTGGAAGCGCTTCAACACCAACGGCGCGCTGTGGAGCATCTACGGCGGTCTGGCGATCACGATCGTGCTGATCGTGTTCTCCCCGGCGGTCTCCGGCAACAAGGAGGCGATGTTCCCGGCGCTGGACTTCGCCCTGTTCCCGCTGAAGAACCCGGGTCTGGTGTCGATCCCGCTGTCCTTCCTGCTCGGCTACATCGGCACGGTCGTCAGCAAGGACAAGACGAACGAGGAGAAGTACGCCGAGATGGAGGTCCGCTCCCTCACGGGTGCGGGCGCCGAGAAGGCGGTCTCGCACTGACGTTTCGTCGAGGAGCGCCCGTCCGGCCACGTGCCGGGCGGGCGCTCCGCTGTTTCAGGCCGGGACGAGTTCGGTCTCGGCCGCGGTGAAGTGCACTTCCCACATGTCGTCGTCCACGGGCTGCGGGGTGTTGCCGGCGATCAGGGCTCGCACCCGGGGGTCGGTCATGCGGACGAAGCCGGTGAAGCGGGGCAGCCCGCCTTCGTCCGGGACTTCGGCCAGATGGCCCCAGTCGCTGCCGTTGGGCCAGCGGAGGACGGCTCGGCGAGTCACGGGCACCCCTTTCGGTCGGAGCTGAATCGAACAAGCGAACCTTCGCACGTGATGATCTTGGATCGCCAATTTCGAGCCCAGGACCGACCGAAAGCGTGAACAACCCCGAACGGGACTCGCATTATTCCTGGTCAACGAAGTTTTCCCGCTGATCGCCCCACTGCGCGCACCGAGTTCGGATACGGGCTCTGCGGGTCTCACGCGGGTACCACGTGCGGCGTGGCAGCATCGGGGTGTGACTACGCCAGTTCCCGGTAACCAGGTGCCCGGTGTGCAGCCGGAAGATCTCCCCGCCCAGCTGCCCGAGGGCAGCGTCCTGCTGGACGTGCGGGAGAGCAACGAGTGGCAGGCCGGGCACGCGCCCCAGGCCGTGCACCTCCCGATGAGCGAGCTCGTGGACCGGCTCGACGAGATCCCGGAAGCCGACCAGGTCTACGTGATCTGCCGTTCCGGCGGCCGGTCGGCGAAGGTCACCGCCTACCTCAACGCCAACGGCTGGGACGCCGTCAACGTCGAGCGCGGCATGAACGGATGGTCGGCCATCGGCCGGCCGATGGTGTCCGACGACGGCGAGCCGTACGTGCTGTGAACCCAGGACCTGCGCAGCGCCCGGCGCGGTGGGTCGCCACCCCGCCGGGCGGTCCGCGCCGCCCGAAGCAGCGACGGCAGCCGCGCCGCTACACCGGCCCGCCGTCCTACCCGGCTGTGCCGCGCTGGGGCTTCCCGATGCTGGCGTGGCGGTGGCCGCTCGCGCTGCCCGCGCGCGCGAACATCAACGCCTCGGTGCGCGCGGAGGCTTCGGCCAGGTCCGCCTCGGTGGTCCTGTGGATCACCGCTGGTATCGCCGGGCTGGGGACCTTCGCGGAGGCCTGGCGCTACGTCCTGCTGCTGCTGAGCAGGGACGGGGCGCTGGCGCGCACTCCGCTGGCGATCTCCGACGCGCTGGTCGGCATGACCGGGGTCCTGCTGTGGGTGGTGGGTGCGCTGGCCGGCGTGCTGGTCGTGCTGTGGGGGCTGCGTGCGCGAGCTGCGGCCGCCGAGCGCATCGGAGTCCACAACGCCCGCCCCGACTGGCAGGTGGTCGTCGGCGTGCTGGTGCCGGGGCTGAACCTGTTCGTGCCCGGCTCGGCGGTGGCGGAGCTGGAGCACTCGGTGCTGATCGCCGAGGGCGACCGCGAGCGCGGCGCGCGACCGTTCCCGACCCTGCGCGTCCGGTTCTGGTGGGCGACGTGGGTGGCGACGCTGCTGGTCGGCTGGTTCACGATCGTCTGGGGATTCCGCGGCAGCGTCCAAGCGCTCGCCGACGGCGTCGTCCTGCACGCCCTGAACAACGCGCTGGTCACGCTCCTGGCGGTGCTGACCGCGAGGCTGATCAAGTACGTGATGGCCCTGCTGGTCGCCCCGGACCCGACCGGGCTCCGCCACCTCCAGGTCCGCGCGGTCCGCGCGACCCCACCACTTCCGCGCGCCGAGCGCTCCGCCACAGCTCCGCGCTGACAGCGCTCCGTTCCGGCAGCTCAGGACCCGTGAGCACTTTGGGCTGCCATAGCGACCCGAAGTGCTCACGGGTCTTCGGCGCGCGCGTTGCGTCACAGATGCCGGAATTGGATCTGCCCGGTCCGGATAATCGGGCGCGTGTGGCAGCCGACCCCCGACGTCGTTGCGCACCGAGGAGCTTCGGCGCACCGCGCTGAGCACACCCGCGGTGCTTACGAACTGGCCCTGGAACAGGGCGCCGACGCGCTCGAGTGCGACATCCGGGTCAGCCGCGACGGACACCTGGTGTGCGTGCACGACCGGCGCATCGACCGGACCTCCAGCGCCCGCGGCGTGGTCAGCGAGCTGACCCTCGCCGGGATGTCCGATGTGGACTTCGACAGCTGGCACTGCGAACTCCCGGACACCGCCGACGAACTGGTGCGCCGCACCCGCCCGGTGCCGGAGCGCGGCGTGCTGACCCTGGACGAGCTCCTCGCCCTCGTCCACGACCACCCGCGACCGGTGCAGCTGTTCGTCGAGACCAAGCACCCGGTGCGCTACGGCGGACTGGTCGAGCACAAGCTCGTCGCGCTGCTCGCGCGCTACGGCCTGGCCGAGCCGTCCGACCCGGAGAACTCGCCGGTGGTGATGATGTCGTTCTCCCAGGCCGCCGTTCGGCGGTTCCGGGCCGCAGCCCCGCTGGTGCCGACGGTGCTGCTGTTCGACCGGTTCCGCGACTCGTGGCGCAACGGCGTGCTGCCGCCGTGGGCCGACATCGCCGGTCCCGGAATCCGCTTGCTGCGCGAGGATCCCGGTTTCGTCGACCGCGCCGCCGCGCTCGGCCGCGACACCTACTGCTGGACCGTCGACGAGCTGGCCGACGTCGATCTCTGCCGGCGCAGCGGGGTGCGGTACCTGGCCACCAACTCGCCCGCGTCGACCCGCTCCCACCTGGCTGATTCGGACCTGCCTCGATTCGGTAGCGTCACTGCGACTTGACCGAGAGCGAGGGGATCTGCAGTGTCGAAGCGAACCGCGCCCAAGCCCGGGGCGGACACCGGGATCAAGCCGCGCCAGCCCTGCCCGTGCGGTTCCGGCAAGCGCTACAAGGCCTGCCACGGTGCTGCCGGTGGCGCCGCCGACGTGATCGTGACCCGGCCCTTCGAGGGGCTGGCCGCGGAGTGCGAGCTGATCGCGCTGCGCGAGTTCGTGCCGTCCGCGACGGCGAAGCTGCCGCTGCGCGGCGAGGGCGACATCACCCTGGCGACCGTGCTGCCGATGGCCGCTGCGGCGCTGCGCCGCAACGACGACAAGTCGTTCGTCGGCCTCCAGGTGCAGACGCACTCCGGGGACATCAGCCGCGACCTGGCCCGCGCCGTCGAGTGGGTGCAGGGCGCTGAGCTGGGTGAATCGCTGCCGGTCGTCGGCCCCGAGACCGCCGAGGCGGGCACCGTGCCGGCCCGCCTGCAGGACGTGCTGGACCCCGAGGCGAAGCTCGAGGTCGAGGTGCACAAGGACTTCGCCTGGTGGCTGCCCGACGACGTCGAGCCGACCGGCGAGGTGGCGCTGTCCCTGGAGCGGGCCAACGCGGCCATCATGCCCACCGACCGGCTGGTCGCCGAAGGCGTGGAGTCGGCCTACTGGGTGGACGCGGGCGAGAAGGCGCACCTGCGCTGGGTCCGCCCGGAGCCCGAGGAGCAGCTCGTCGCCGCCATGGCCCGCCTGTCCGCCCGCGGTGAGCTCGCGCTCGGCGAGGACAGCCGCTACGCGGGATCCTTCCGCGCCCACGGCCTCCTGGTCCCGGTGTGGGACCTGGACCGCGAGAAGCACGCCCGCGAGTGGGACGAACCGGCCGCTGAGCTGGGCCGACGCCTCTCCGAAGCCCTGGCCTCCCTCGACGACCAGCCCCTCGACGCGGCAGAGCGCCGAGCCCGAGACGGCCTCCGAGGCCGCCAGGTCACCATCCGTTGATCCGCAAGTTCAATGGAAATCGGACGTCTGATTTCCATTGAAATCGCGTGAGTCCACCGCAGCCGTCGGCGCGTCGGGATCCGATGCGCCGGCGGCTCGCTGCTTCTCGCGGCTAGTTCCTTCGTTCGATGCGCCAATTGGGTGATCGCGGTATTCAGGAGGCAACCCCCGGACGGGCAGCGGCGTGTTCTCCACGCGATGCCCGATGTGGACGGGGGTGGACCGGGTGACCGCGCACCTGCCCGCAGTGCCGACCGCCGCCGAGACGGCCGGTGCTCGCCAGCGGGCGCGCCGGGGGGATATGGCGGCGACGGAAGACGACTTCGCGGAGTTCGTCCGGGTAGCACTGCCCGGACTGATGCGCTACGGCCACGCCCTGACCGGCAATCCGCACGACGCCGCCGACCTGGTGCAGGCGGTGCTGGAGAAGGTCGGCGCGCGCTGGGCCAAGGTCAGCCGCAACTGCGGCGATCCGACCGCCTACGTGCGCCGCGCGATGGCGAACACGCACGTCAGCCGCTGGCGCCGCACGCGCCGCGAGACGCTGCTCGCCGACTTCCCGGACGTCCCCGCGCAGGCCCAGCCGGACCGGCTGGAGAACGAGCCGCTGTGGCAGGCGCTGCGATCTTTGCCGCCGAGGCAACGCGCGGTGGTCGTGCTGCGTTACTACGAAGGCCTCTCCGAGCTGGAGATCGCCGAGAGCCTCGGCGTGAGCTGCGGAACGGTGAAGAGCCAGGCGAGCAAGGCGATGGCCTCGCTGCGCAAGAGGCTCGGGTCGCTGGAAGGAGGTGACGTGTGATGGACCTGGAGGACGAGCTGAACCGCATCCTCCGTGACGACCGCCTGGACATCCCGGTGCGCACCGGGGCGGAATGGGCGGTGGTCGCTGGAGCGCGTCGCCGACGCCAGCGCAACAACGCGATGGCCGCCGCCGGCAGCGCCCTCGCGGCGCTGGTCCTGGCGGGCGGCGGTGTGGTGCTGGCCAACCACAAGGCCGAGCAGCCGGTGCAGCCGGCGGTCCCCCCGGTGGTGCACACGACCTCGGAGCCGGACCCGACCAGCGCCGAACAACCCCCGCCGCCACCGCAACAGCAGGAGCCACCGGGACGGCCCCCGGCCCTGCCCCACTACGAGCCCCCGACGTCGACGAGGACGTCGGAGCTCCCGACGATCCTGAGTACCAAGACGTCGGAACCGCCGCCGACGAGCTCGAACCCCACGCAGACCAGCGAACCGAACCCGACGTCCTCGGCGAACCAGACCAGCGAACCGCCGGGCGAGTAGGCGCAGGATCAGACGGAGCCGCCGGCTGCCTTGGGGGCCGTGGCGTCGGCTCCCTCGTCGCCGACGGATTCGCGGGCGAGGAAGGTCTCCACGTCGAAGAGGTTGCCCTTGGCGCGGTCGACCACGTTGAGCAGCGTCGACATCTGCGAGACCTCTTCGACCTGCTCCTTGAGGAACCACTGCATGAACTGCTCGCCGAGGTAGTCGTTCTCCTCGCGGGCGGTCCTGGCCAGCGCCTCGATCTCGCGGGTGACCTCGCGCTCCTGCTCGAGGGCGAGCGCGACGAGTTCGCGGGTCTCGGTGAACTCGTCGCGGACCTGCTCGATGGCCGGGATGCGCGGCCTGATGTCGTTGTCCATCAGGTACTGGATGATCATCATCGCGTGGTTGCGCTCCTCGAGCGCCTGCCGGTAGAAGTGCCCGGCCAGCTGCGGGAGGTCGTTGTCGTCGAACCACACGGCCACCGCGACGTACTGGTGCGAGGCGGTGAATTCGTTGCGCACCTGTTCCTGCAGGAGGTGCTCGAACTTCGATTCCTTGTGCTGAATCTTCTTCGCGGTGACAGACATGCCATCAGAATACTCTGGAATTAATCCAGTTTCATTCCAGGGAACCCTAAGTTGAATTCGGCAAGGCTAAGGTCGCCGCAATTAACGCAGGCAATCCTAAGAAATCGAAGGCAAGCCAAACCTGACCTGTTTTGGCTGGTAGGTGACCTGCTGACTAGATCGTAACCGGTGTTGAGCGCAGTGTCACTAATTCGAGTGATCGTTTGTCGGTGAAGGCTGTCATTGCGTGGATCAATTGCGCAATGGCAGCCTCCACCGACTGCACGATCAGGTGAGAGGGGCGCGGGTAATCGGACAGGACATGCAACGCGGTCCACCGCGGCCGGAACCGAGTTCCGAACCGGAAATGCGCAGCACTTCGATGCCCGCGTCTTCCAGCCGCGCGTTGGTCTCGGCGTTCCGCTCGTAGGCGACCACCACGCCGGGCGCCAGCGCCAGGGTGTTGTTCCCGTCCTCCCACTGCTCGCGCTCCGCAGTCACCGGGTCCAGGCCGGTGTCGATCACGCGCAGGTGGTCGATGTCCATCGCTTCCGCCGCGGCTTCCAGGAAGGGCGTCGGGCCGGTCACCTTCAGCTCCTCGCCCGCGGGGCGCAGCGTGTAGGCCTCGAGCGAGTCCTGGATGGCCGGGTACATCACCACCGCGTCGCGGTCGACCATCGTGCACACCGTGTCCAGGTGCATCGACGCGCGCCGCTGCTCGATCGGCACGGCCAGCACGGTGTGCGCCAGGTCGTCGGCGAAGACCGAGCGCGCGAAGGACTCCACCCCGGCAGGTGTGGTGCGCTCGCCGACGCCGATCGCCACCACTCCCGGCGCGAGCAGCAGCACATCGCCGCCCTCGACGGGGGCGGAGTGGGCGCCGTACGCGCGTGCGGCGTGCGAGAAGCGCGGGTGGTAGGCGTAGATCAGGTCGGTAAGCGCCGATTCGCGGCGGCGCGCGGGCATCGCGAGGGCTGCGATGGCGACCCGGTCGCCCACCCACACCGACGAGTCGCGCGTGAACAGCAGGTTCGGCAGCGGTTCGATGGCGAAGTCGTGCGCGTGGTGCATGCGGCGCACCAGCGACTGCCCCTCGGCCGCGGGCAGCTCCTCGAACGTCATGCCCGCGATGAGGATCTCGGCGAGCGCGGCGTCGTCCACGCTGGACAGGTGGGACCGCAGGGTGTCGGCGATGTCGACGCCCAGCTTGAGCTCGTCGACGCCGGACAGCACGGCCGCGGCCCGCGCCCGCGAGTCCCGCAGCGCGTCGGTGAGCAGGCTGCGCAGCAGCAGCACTTCGACGCCCCGGCTGCGCAGGACCTCGGCGAAGGCGTCGTGCTCCTCCTGCGCGCGATCGACCCAGGGGATCGCGTCGAACAGGAGCTGGTCGCTGTTGCGCGGAGTGAGTCGCTTCAGCTCCGTGCCCGGCCGGTGCAGCAGCACCGAGTGCAGCGGCCCGACCTCGCTCTGGACGTGTGGTTCGGTCACGGTTCGAAGCGTAACCACGACGAACCAAAACGTCTGCGATCAGCGACATTTTCGATCGAACGTTAACGAAACCAGAGCCTCGGACATCGATTCGTTGCGCCCAGTGTCAAAATCAGGCCCCCGCGCCGGACACCCGGCGACCGGCGCCGGATGTGGACCAGCAGCCCCTCCTCCGGACAACGTCCGCAAATTCAATGGAAATCGGATGTCCAATTTCCATTGAATTTGCGGAGGGTGCGGTCTGTGACCGCGAAGCACGACCGGCACCGCGCGGCGAGGGTCGCATGCGCCGCAGGCGCATAGCCCACCCTCGCAACCGGCACCGCTGCGGGTTCTCAGCGTTCGCCTGGCGAGGACGGCCAACCCGCCGTGTATTGGCATACATAAGGGTTGGCACCCGGAGTCCAGGCGGGCGCTGAGGT
>NZ_JBEOVY010000338.1:0-8293 GCF_040295745.1 Saccharopolyspora sp. NPDC002686 | reverse complement strand
GCACCTGGGGCAGGACGACCTGCCGGTGGACATCGCGCGGCGCATGCTCGGCGAGCACATCGCGATCGGCCGCTCCACGCACGACGTGGTGCAGGCCGACGCCGCAGCGGCCGAGCCGGGCGTGGACTACTTCTGCACCGGCCCGGTGTGGACGACTCCGACCAAGCCGGGTCGCGCGGCGGCCGGACTCGAGCTGGTCAAGCACGCGGCGGAGCACCGCGGGCACGGCCGGCCGTGGTTCGCCATCGGCGGCATCGGCCCGGACAACCTGGACGAAGCGCTGAAGGCAGGTGCCGAGCGCGTCGTGGTGGTGCGAGCCATCACCGAGGCCGAAGATCCCCGCGCCGCAGCCCGGGAACTCCGCGACCGGCTCCCCTGACCTGCACGAAAGCGACCCCCGGCCGGATGCCGGGGGTCGCTTCGCGTTCGGGGTCGATCAGCGGGTGAGCAGGGTCAGGCCGTAGGTGGACAGGATCGGGTTGACCGGCTGGAAGTAGGTCGTGCCGCCGGAGCTGCAGTCGCCCGAACCGCCCGAGGTGACGCCTTGGGCCTGGTCGTCGGAGATGAACGAGCCGCCCGAGTCACCGGGCTCGGCGCAGACGTTGGTGCGGGTCAGGCCGGTCACGGTGCCCTGCGGGTACTGGACCGTCTGGTTCTTGGCCTCGACCGATCCGCAGTGCCAGCCCGTGGTCGAGCCCGAGCGGCAGATCGCCGCGCCCTCGGCCACCTCGGTGGATCCGGCGACGTCGACGGTGGTGCCGTCGTAGCGGTTCACCTGCGGTTGCGGGGTGTCGGAGGTGACGCTCACCCAGGCGTAGTCGTTGCCGGGGAAGGTCGAGCCCTCGAACCGCCCGTCGGGCTGGGACGTGGTCGCACCGGTCTGGCCGCAGTGGCCCGCGGTGACGAACCCGCCCTGCACGGAGAAGCCGACCGAGCAGCGGGCACCGCTGCCGATGTAGTAGGCGTTGCCGCCGACCACGGCGTAGGTGCGCGGGTTCTCCATCGACTCGACGACCCGCACGGCCTGCGAGAGAACGCCCGTGGCCTGCACGAACTTGGCCGCCTGGGACGCGGATCCGGGCCGGGTGGTGACGATGACGGAGTTCTCCCTGGCCTGCGCGTACCAGCCCGAGACCGACTTCGGAGCGAAGTTGCTGTGCTGGTTGAGCCCGGCCACCACGCCGTTGAGCTGCTCGACGGTGAAGTCGGCCTTCTTCGGCACGGCGCCCATCGCGAGCACCTGGTTGAAGCGAGCTTCGTCGGTGGTCAGGACGACGAGCTTGCCCTGCGCGGCGTCGAAGTAGGCGCCGCCGTACGAACCGGCCAGCGTGCGGCTGAGCACCTGCTCCGCGCGGGTCGCGGTGGCCTGCTGGTCGAGCCGCTGCAGCGCTTGGTCCCGGGTCATCCCCAGGTCGCGCTGCATCGCGTCGAGCTGGGTGACCGCCGGGGTTTCCGGCGGGGCGGATCCGGTCGCGGTGGCCGGCATGGTGAGCGCGGCCACCGTCCCAGCTGCCAGCACCACGGTCCCGGCCACCCGGGCCGCGAGTCTGCGCTTCATCTGATGTCTCCTCCTGTGAGCTGGATCTCGCAACCCCCGTCGCGCGATCCAGTATCAGAGGACTACACCAGTCCCACATCCACCTTTTGCCCCATTAGGCACGAAACTCGGCCTGATCGAGGTAGCCCAATCGTCGTTCATACGAACGGTTTTCAGAGTTCAGCCTCGAGTCGTGAGCACTTCGGGGCGCTGGGGCACCCCGAAGTGCTCACGAGGGGCGGAGCTCAGTTCATCCGGGGGTCCTGGAACAGACCCGTCGGAGGCGCCGTTTCGGTCGGCTGCTCCGTCTGGGTCTGCTGCTCGGTCGGGACCTGCTCCGTCGTCGTCGGCTGCGTCGGCTGCTGGGTCGGGATCTGCTCCGTCGACGGCGGCTGGGTGGGCGGCGGCGTCGACGGGACCTCGGTGCTCGGCGCCGGCTCGCGGGTGGTGGTCTCCACCGGCTTCTCGACCTTGGTCGGCGGCGGCGCCACCTCCTCCCGGGGCTGGCGGTCCAGCACGTGGCCGAGCGTCGTGCCGCTCTCCTCGCCGGAAAGCGGACGGCCGGTGATCCCCTCGAAGCCGGTGACGACCAGCATGGCCAGCACGAACGCCACCACGCAGCTGGCCGCCGCCATCACCCAGCGCTTCCGGACCTTGCGCCGGTCGACCGGGACCGGGGACTCCTCCGGGACCTCCACCACCGCGGTCGACAGGTCGATCCGCTTGGTGCCCTCGGAGTCGACAACCTGCTCGCCGCCGGGCCACTGCATGCCCGGCGCGACGTGGATCCGGCGCGTCGCCTCCTCGCTCGCGGGTTTGGCCGGGTCGACCTTGCGCGTCGCCTCCAGCGAGAGGACGCGCGTGGTCTCCCCCAACGCCTTGCGCGCCTGCTCCGTCGCCTTGCGGGTCTCCTCGGACGACTTGCGGGCCTCCGCCATCTTGCGCAGCTCAGCAGGCAACTGCCGGGCGTGGACGCGGGTGGCCCGCTTGGCTTTCACCGCCGCGACCAGCGCCTTGTCCTTGGCGTTCTCGAACGAGCGCTGGTACAGCGCGCCGCCGACGGTGATGATCACGCTGGTCATGCCAGCGCCGATCACGGTGCCGGCGACCCCGAGCCGGGAACCCAGGAACGCCGCCGTCACCGACGCGGTGGCCGCCCCCGCGACCTGCGCCGGCTTGATGTCGATCTTCTTGGCCTTCTGCTCCTCGTCCGAGTCCTTCTCGTCCGGCTCGTCCAGCTGATCCTCTTTGTGCCTGACCATGGCTCCCACGCACTCAGAACGCACTCTCTCCAGAACGGAAAACGGCCGACGGCGCGGCTTTTCTCCTGATCAGCGCGTTTCGTGAGTACTCCCACTCGGTGTAACGCCAGGAGGGCACCCCGCGCGGCGGGATGCCCTCCTCGACGGCGTTGCGGTGGCGGCGCTCAGTTCGGCGGGTTCAGGCGGGCGACGAACTTGTACCGGTCGCCGCGGTAGATCGAGCGCACCCACTCCACCGGGTGCCCCTCGGTGTCGAAGGAGTGCCGGGACAGCAGCAGCATCGGCAGCCCAACTTCGGAGCCCAGCAGCTCGGCCTCCTCGGGGCTGGCCAGCGCGGTCTCTATCGTCTCCTCGGCGTGCCCCAGCTCGACGTCGAAGTTCTCGCGCAGCACCTGGTACAGCGATCCGCCGGACTCCAGCCGGCGGGTCAGCCCGCGGAACCGGGTCAGCGGCAGGTGGGTGGTCTCGATGGCCATCGGCTCACCGTCGGCCAGCCGCAACCGGCGCAGCCGCAGCACGGTGGCGCTGGGCTTGGTCTCCAGCAGCGTCGCCAGCTCCGGATCGGCCGGTTCCTCGACGACCTCCAGCAGCCGCGAGGTGGGCTGGCGCCCCTGCGCCCGCATGTCCTCGGTGTAGCTGCTCAGCTGCAGCCGCTGGGCGACCTTCGGCTTGGCCGCGAAGGTGCCCTTGCCCTGCACCCGCAGCAGCCGGCCCTCCACCGTCAGCTCGGCCAGCGCCTGGCGGACCGTGGTGCGCGAGACGTCGAACTCGGCGGCCAGCGATCGTTCGGTGGGGATGGGCGATCCGGGCGGCAGTGAGCGGAGCATGTCCAGCAGGTGCTGCTTGAGCCCCCAGTACTTCGGTTCTCGTTGCGCGCGCCCCGACGAGTCCGCCCCGCCGGACACGGACGTTTCGAGCATCGTTCCTCCTACCGCCACGAACCTTGCCGCCCCAGAAGCGTCGAAGTCGCCGCCTCGCCGAAGTCGTCCAGACCACCAGCATGCCCGAAGCGCGCGCCCCCGCGAGCGCCGCCGGGTCATCCGGGCCGGACGGCGATCTGCTCCCGAAGCTCAAGCCAGCCTTATGCGTGGATGAACAGTAACCCCGCGGACTCTTGACATCGGGTGTGCAACACCACAATCCTCACCTGCATTGGTCTACACCAAAAGCTTTGCAACTCCGCGACGCCGCGGAGGAAGGGGCGAAAATTGAAGACCTGGAGAGCGCTCGCGGCCGCCGCCGCGACGTCGTTGGCGCTGGCCGGATGCGGTGGGGGTCCCGGGGTCAGCGACAACACCCTGACCGTGTGGCTGATGGACGGGTCCGCGTCCGACGCGCTGATCGACGAGCTCAACAAGGAGTTCGAGCAGAGCCACCCGGGCATGAAGGTGGACTACCAGATCCAGCAGTGGAACGGCATCCAGGACCGGCTGACCACCGCGCTGGCCAGCGAAGATCCGCCGGACGTGATCGAGCTCGGGAACAGCCAGAACCCGCAGTTCTCCGCCGAGGGCACGCTGCTGGACCTCACCGCCGACGCCGACGCGCTGAACAAGTCGCAGTGGGTTCCGGCGCTGGGCGAATCCGGCGCATGGGAGGGCAAGCAGTACGGCGTGCCGTTCTACGCCGCCAACCGAGTGGTGGTCTACAACAAGCAGCTCTTCGACCAGGCCGGCATCACCCAGCCGCCCACCACCCGCGACGAGCTGCTGGGCGCCATCGCCAAGCTCGAGCAGACCCACGGCTCGGACCCCGAGTTCCAGTCGCTCTACCTGCCCGGCCAGTCCTGGTACGCGCTGCTGTCGTTCGTCTGGGACTCCGGCGGTGAGCTCGCCGTCCGCGACGGCGCCGACTACAAGGGCGCACTCGACACCCCGCAGGCCCGCGAAGGCGTCGAGTACTACCAGCAGCTCTTCGAGGAGTCGCGCACCCAGGCCGCGGCCGACATCGACGAGGCCAAGCCGCAGCAGGCCGAGATCTACGCCAAGGGCAAGGTCGCGATGATGATCGCGCTGCCCTGGGAGGTGCAGACCGCGGCCGAGACCAACCCGCAGATCACCGGGCTCACCAGCGCCTTCCCGATCCCGTCGAAGTACCCGGGCAAGACCGCGCCGGTGTTCCTCGGCGGCTCCAACCTGGCGATCCCGGCGGGCAGCGCCGACGCCGACGCGGCCAAGGACTACCTGAAGCTGCTGACCAGCCAGAAGTACCAGACCAAGATCGCCGAGAGCGGTGTGGTGCCGGGCGCCTCGCAGGACACCAGCGCGCTGGAGGGCAACCCGGTCAGCGCGGCGATGGCGATCGCGTCCAAGTCCGGCAAGGTGCCGCCGGCCGTTCCGCAGTGGGCCACCGTGGAATCCGGCCAGAACCCGCTGAAGGACATGATGACCTCGGTGCTGACCGGCCAGAAGAGCGTCGTGGACGCGACGATCGCGGCCAACGAGAAGATCACCGAGCTGCTGGCGGCGAAGAACTGACCATGACCGCCACGCAAACCCGCCCGGCGTCGGGCACCGCGGAACCGCCCGCGGTGCCCGGCGCCCGGCGCCGCACCTCGGTGTCGATGCCGTACCTGCTGCTGGCCCCCGCCGTGCTGGCGCTGGTCGTGCTGCTCGGCTGGCCCGCGGTGAACGTGATCATCACCAGCTTCCGGAAGCTCGACCTCGGCGAGCTCACCAGCGGCCGGGTCGTCTGGGCCGGGTTCGACAACTACGCGGAGGTCCTCGGCGGCTCGGACTTCTGGGTCATCGCGCTGCGGACCGTGGTGTTCACCGCCTGCATGGTGGCCGCCACGGTCGTGATCGCGCTGCTGCTGGCGCTGCTGATGCAGAACATCCCGGCGGTGCCGCGGGTGCTGCTGCAGATCAGCCTGCTGCTGGCGTGGGCGATGCCGCAGCTGGCCGCGACGACGGTGTTCCAGTGGATCTTCGACCAGCAGTTCGGGATCCTGAACAAGACCCTGGTGCTGCTGGGCTTCGACTCCTTCGAGCGCGCCGCCTGGTTCTCCAGCGGCACCAGCACGCTGACCGTGGTCGGCATCCTGATCGTCTGGCAGGCCGTGCCGTTCGTGGCGATGACGCTCTACGCCGCGCTGATCGGCGTGCCCAAGGACCTGTACGAATCGGCCGGGATCGACGGCGCGAACGCCCACCAGACCTTCGCCGCGATCACCTGGCCGCACCTCAAACCGGTGCTGATGATCGTGACGTTCCTGTCGATCCTGTGGGACTTCAAGGTGTTCTCGCAGGTGTGGGCGATCCGCGAGGGCGGCCCGAACGGGGAGAGCACCACGCTGCCGGTGCTGCAGTACCTCGAGGGCATCGCGGGCAAGCACTTCGGCGTGGCCGCCGCGGTCAGCGTGCTGATGGTGCTCGTGCTCGTCGTCGTCTGCGCCCAGTACCTGCGCCTGCTGCTGCGATCCCAGGAGGGTGAGCTGTGACGATCCGCCGATACGGGCTGTCCGCGCTGGCCCTGGCCATCGCGCTCGTCTTCGCGTTCCCGACGTACTGGATGGTGACCAGCTCGATCAAACCTCGCGGCGACGTGCTGTCCACGTCCTACGACCTGGTGCCCACCTCGGTCACCTTCGAGAACTACGCGACCGCGCTGTTCAGCTCGGACTTCCTGCGCTACCTGGGGAACAGCCTGCTGGTCACGCTCACCGCGGTGGCCTGCTCGCTGGTCGCGGGCACGCTGGCGGCGCTGGCGATGAGCCGGTTCCGGTTCCGCGGGCGCAAGGGCTTCCTGATGCTCGTGCTGGTCGCGCAGATGGTGCCGTTCGAGGCGTTGATGGTGCCGATGTTCCTGTTCATGCGGGACCTCGGGCTGTTGAACAAGCTGCCCGCGCTGATCCTGGTCTACTGGATCACCACGCTGCCGTTCACCATCTGGTCGCTGCGCGGGTTCATCGACGGGATCCCGGTCGACCTGGAGGAAGCCGCCATGGTCGACGGCTGCAGCCGGGCCGAGGCGTTCCGCCGGGTCACGCTGCCGCTGCTCGGCCCGGGTCTGGTGGCGACCTCGGTGTTCGCGTTCATCACCGCGTGGAACGAGTTCCTGTACGCGCTGGTGCTGATGCGTTCCGAGAGCCTGCAGACGCTGCCGGTGTTCCTGAAGACGTTCACCACGGCGTTCGGCACCGACTGGGGCGCGACGATGGCCTCGGCCACCTTGTTCACCTTGCCGGTGCTCGTGTTCTTCCTGGCGGTGCAGCGAAAGATGGTCTCCGGCGTCACTTCCGGAGCTGTGAAGGGCTAGCTCGGTGAGGCGGTCGTCGCAGTTCCGGGCGAGGATTGGCCGCGGGACCAGTCCCGGCTACGATTGGTCTAGACCTCGACTCGAAGGGATGGGCCCGATGACCGCCACCCATGGCCATCACATGGCCGACGAGATCCGCCAGCAGCCCGCGATCTTCGCCGACCTGCTGGCCGCTCGGGACGCGATCGCCCAGGTCGCGGCGACCGTCGCGGAGCGCCGCCCGCGGTTCGCGCTGCTCGCCGCGCGCGGCTCCAGCGACCACGCCGCCCTGTACGCGAAGTACCTCATCGAGACCCTGCTGGAACTGCCCGCCGGCCTGACCTCGCCGTCCACCACCACGCTGTACGGCGCGCAGCCGGACCTGACCGACGTGCTGCTGGTGTCGGTGAGCCAGAGCGGCGGCTCGCCGGACCTGCTGGAGGTCACCGAGTCCGCCCGCAAGCAGGGCGCCCTGACCGTCGCGGTCACCAACACCTCCGACTCCCCGCTGAACTCGGCCGCCGAGCTGTCGGTGGACGTCCGGGCGGGCCGCGAGACGGCGGTCGCGGCGACCAAGACCTACGGCGCCACGATGCTGGCGCTCTACCTGCTGGTCGACGCGATCCGCGGCGGCACCGGCGAGCAGGCGGCAGGGCTGCCGGAGCTGGCCGAGACGACCCTGTCGACCGGCCGGCAGGCGGTGGACGAAGCGGTCGGCCGCTACCGCTTCCTGGAGCGGATGGTCACCACGGCCCGCGGCTACTCCCTCGCGACGGCCCACGAAGCGGCGCTGAAGCTGGCCGAGACCAGCTACCTGTCGGCCCGCTCCTACAGCGGCGCGGACCTCCTCCACGGCCCGGTCGCGGCGGTCGACGAGGACACCGCGGTCCTCGCGCTGACCAGCCAGGGCCTCGGCGGCACGGCGATGCGCGAACCGCTGGAAGCGGTGGCCCAGCGCGGTGCGGACGTCTGCGCGATCGGCTCGGCGGCCGCGGACGTCCCGGCCGCCCACCGGATCCCGGTCCCGGCCTGCGCCGAAGAGCTGGCCCCGGTCCTGGAGATCCTCCCGGTCCAGCAGCTGGCCCTGGGCCTGGCCCTGGCCCGCGGCTTCAACCCGGACAACCCCCGAGGCCTGAACAAGGTCACCAAGACCCGCTGATCCAGCAGGCAGAGGCCCGTGAGCACTTTGGGTTGCCATGGGGGGGGTGATACCCCCCCCAAACAACCCCGCGCCGCCCCAACAGCACAGCCCCCCCCG
>NZ_JBEOVY010000337.1:0-8308 GCF_040295745.1 Saccharopolyspora sp. NPDC002686 | reverse complement strand
ATCCAGGGCTTCACGGCAGGCGGCGAGTTCGGCAGCGCCACCGCGTTCATGGTCGAGCACCTGCCCGGCCGACGCGGGTTCGTGGCCAGCTGGCAGTTCGCCAGCCAGGGCCTGAGCACCCTGGTGTCGGCCGGGATGGGCGTGCTGCTGACCACCACCCTGCCGCCGGACCAGCTGCAGTCGTGGGGCTGGCGGATCCCGTTCGCCGTCGGGCTGCTGGTCGGCCCGGTCGGCTACTACATCCGCCGGTTCGTCGACGAGGCGCCGGAGTTCGCCGAGCAGGCCGAAGCCCCGAAGTCACCGGTCCGCACCGTGCTGCGCACCCAGAAGGGCCGGGTCCTGCTGGTGATCGGCGCGCTGCTGGTGTCCACCGTGCTCAACTACACGATCACCTACATGCCGACCTACGCGATCAAGGAGCTCGGCCTGCCCGCCTCGGCCAGCTTCACCGCGACGCTGGTCACCGGCGTGATCCTGACCGCGGTGACGCCGCTGGCCGGGCATCTGTCGGACAAGATCGGGCGGGTTCGGCTGATGAGCGCGTTCGCCGCGCTGATCCTGCTGCTGATCTACCCGGTCTTCGCCGTGCTGGTCGCCTTCCCCGGCTTCGGCGTCATGGTCGGCGTGATGCTGGTGATCGGGCTGCTCAAGGCGTGCTACTTCGGGGCGCTGCCGGCGCTGATGGCCGAGCTGTTCCCGACCGAGACCCGCGCGACGGGCATGTCGGTGGGCTACAACATCGGGGTGAGCGTCTTCGGCGGGTTCACGCCGTTCATCTCGACCTGGCTGATCGGGGTGAGCGGCAGCAACCTGGCGCCGAGCTTCTACCTGATGTTCGCGGCCGCTGCCAGCCTGCTCAGCCTCCTGGTCATCCGGCGCAACACCGGAATCCGCTGACTGTCCACTGTGCTCTGTCTGCCGATCATCGCCTGCTCTCCAAAGCTTTCACCGCGGCTGAGGTTCGGTCGGCGACCCCGAGCTTGGTGAAGATGTTGCGCATGTGGTTCTTCACCGTTCGTTCCGAAATTCCCATGGCCTTGGCGATTTCCCGGTTCGAGCCACCGCGGACGAGGTAGCCCATCACTTCGTGCTCGCGCTTGGTCAGCGCGGGCAGCTGTTCCCCCTGAGGTGCGCCGTTCGGTCCGGGCACTGCGCCGGACTGGTGGAGTTGGACGCGGAATGCCACCAGCTGCCCAACTTGTTCCAGGACGTGGCGCAGTGCGCGGGAGTGCTCGACGGCCTCCAGCAGCAGGGCGACCATCGCCCGATCCAGCGCCTGATCGTACGTGAGGGCCATCAAGCTCCTCCACCTGTGCGTGTGATCGCTGGTGCCCCCGCACCCAGCGAAGCGAATCCGTGCTGATGACCAGAGTTTCGTCCGCACGGACCAGAACGTTGCCCTGAGTCGCCCCCGTTCCCTCGAATGCCGAGCAGATTGACGCGAACAGCCCAGCGCGTGCTCGAACCGGTACCCCCGTCCGGAAGCACTGGGCCGAATTGTTCATGGTCTCGATCTCCGGCCGACCGTAAGTTCGCGGACGTCGGCCTCGCAGCACGATCTTGAACAGGGGGAACAACGAAGATGCCAGTCCCGTCAGGCACGAAGGAGGGTTCCGCACGGCCTCGGCCGTCCGGATCACCGGGCGGAATTCCCGAATACGGCGCCGATCCCGCCGCAGCGGCAGCGGCCGTGCGGCTCAGGTTGCGCGACGACACCGAACCCGTGCGCAACCTCGCGACCTTCCTGACCACGTCCTTCGAACCCGAAGCGCAGCGCCTGCACAACGCCTACCTGAACCGCAACCTCGCCGACCGCGAGCAGTACCCGGGTGTGGACGAGCTGGTGCGGGAATGCGTGCGCATGCTCGGCCATCTCTGGGGCGGCGACCCGAACGGCGTAGTGGGTTCGGCCACCACCGGATCGAGCGAGGCCGCGATGATGGCCGGGCTCTCCCTCCTGCACCGCTGGGCCGAACGCACCGGTCCCGGGAACCGGCGCCCGAACCTGGTGATGGGTGCGGGAGTGCACGCCTGCTGGCGGAACTTCTGCCGCCACTGGGAAGTCGAGCCGCGAGTGGCACCGGCTCGGCCGGGCTGCATCGGGCTCGACGCCGGGTCGGTGGCCGAGCTGTGCGACGAATCCACCATCGGCGTCGTGACCGTCCTGGGCGGCACCCTGGACGGGCGCTACGAACCGGTCCGGGAGATCACCGAGGAACTGGACCGGGTGGCCGCGGAGTCCGGGATCGAGGTGCCCGTGCACGTCGACGCGGCCGGGGGCGGGTTCATCGCACCGTTCCTGGACCCGGACCTGGCCTGGGGTTTCGACCTGCCGCGGGTGGTCTCGATCAACGCCTCGGGGCACAAGTACGGGCAGGTGCCGCCAGGTCTGGGCTGGGTGCTGTGGCGGGACCGGGACCACCGGAGCAGGCGCCTCGGCTTCCCGGTGAACTACCTGGGCAGCAACCACACCTACCACGAGTTCAGCTTCTCCCGGTCCGCCGCGCCCGTGGTCCTGCAGTACTACAACTTCATCCGCTACGGGTTCGCCGGCTACCGCAGCATGCACGCGCGTTCCCGGATCCTGGCGCAGGACCTGGCCGCCCGGCTGCGCGGGACCGGCCGGTTCCACTTCCTCGGCGACGGCCGGGACCTGCCCGTGGTGGCGGTGACCGCCGAACCCGATCTCAAGCTCGCCCAGCTGGCGGCGCACCTGGGCGAGTGCGGCTGGTCCGTGCCGGTGTACCAGCTGCCGCCCGATCTCGACGAGCTGACCGCGATGCGCGTGGTCGTCCGCAGCGACCTTCGCCCCGACGAGGTCGTGGCGTTCGCGGCGGCCGTCGACGAATTCACCCGTTCCACCAAGTGAGGAGAAACCATGCGTCCGATCCGCGTCCTCGGCAAGCTCGCGCAGGCCGCGCCGCCCCAGTCAGGTTCGGGGTTGCGGCTGGCGATCTTCCAGGGGGAGAACCCCGTGGGCTCGCCGCAGGCTGTCGTGGACAACCTGGCCAGGATGGAGGAAGCCGTGGCGCTCGCCGCGAGCTACCGAAGTCACCTGTGCGCCTTCCCCGAGTGCTACAACACCGGATACTCGCTCGGCCCCGACGAGTGCGCGGAGCTGGCCGAGCCCAGTGACGGCCTGTCGGTGCGCGCGGCCGTGAAGCTCTCGCAGCAGCACGACATCGGCATCGTCCTGCCCTACGTGGAGCGCGCCGAGAACGGCGCTCTGCACGACTCCGTGGCAGTGGTCGGCGACGGCCGGTTGATCGCCAACTACCGCAAGACCCACCTCTACGGGGCGGCCGAACGCGCCAACTTCACGCCGGGCGACGAACTTCCGCCCGTGGTCGACATCAACGGCTTCCGGGTGGGGATCCTGAACTGCTACGAGTGCGAGTTCCCGCCGCTGTACCAGTACTTGGCGCGGCGCGGTGCCGGGTTGATCGTCGGCCCGACCGCCGCCGACCGGCACTTCGTGCTCCACGACGGCTCCCCGACGCAGGTGCCCTACCCCGACGCGACCGAGCACATCATCCCTGCGATGGCCGCGGTGTGGCGGGTTTTCGTGGCATATGCCAACCGGCGGGGTTGGGAGGTCTCCGACCGCGGGCAGTGGGAGTACCGCGGCAACTCCGGGATCTGGGGCCCGGACGGGCAGCCGGTGGTGTGCGCCGGCCCGAGCGAGCAGACCGCGGACTCGCTGCTGGTCGCCGATTGCGCGCCGAGCACGATCCCCCCGTTCAGCCCGGAAGGGGACCACTTGAGCAACTCCCGGCTCAACGTCGGTGATCGCCTGCAGCCGGCGGGCTGATTCAGCGCTGGCCCGCCACCTCGGCCATCGGGGCCAGCGCAACGCCTTCCGCGGCGAACCGGTCGCGGATGGCCCGCGCGACGTCCACCGCGTTCGGCCGGTCGCCGTGCAGGCAGATGGTGTCGGCGTCGACCGGGATCGCGGTTCCCGAGACCGAATCCACCGAACCCCGGAGCACGGCCACCGCTTGATCGGCGCACCGCTGCGGTGATTTCGGCTGGGGGTCGGGTTCGATGATGATGTGGCCGTCGTCGTCGTAGTCGAGGTCGGCGAACGCCTCGCGCACCACCGGAAAACCGCGCGCTGCCAAGGATTCCGCGACCGGACCGGCGAGCAGCACCACGCGGACGTCCGGTGCTGCGGTGGCGAACGCCTCCACGATCGCTTCGGCGACGGCCCCGTCCCGGGCGGCGAGCCCGTAGAGCGCCCCGTGCGGTTTGACGTGGGCGACCGGAACTCCGTGCAGGTCAGCGATCGCCCGCAAGGCGCCGAACTGGTACAGGCAGGCCTCGGCGGCGTCTTGCGGGCTCATCGCGATCGCCCGGCGCCCGAAGCCGATCAGGTCCGGGAAACCGGGATGCGCGCCGACCGACGTCCCGCCGTCGCGCGCCAGCTGCACGGACCGGCGCATCGTCGCCGGGTCTCCCCCGTGCCACCCGCAGGCCACGTTCACCGACGAGACCAGCGGAATCACCCCGGCGTCGTCGCCGAGCCGCCAGCGGCCGAAGCTCTCCCCCGCGTCCGCGTTGAGATCGATGAGCGCACGCACTTCCACGCACCTCCCGAAAAGCCCCCGAGGAACGCGATCGTAAACCCCGGCTGCACCGAACGCAGCACTCCGAAAAGCGCAATCCCTCCCCCACTCGAACGTGGGTCTTGCGGCCACTATGGCGATGCGCGGTGCGGTCCAGCGGCGCATCCTTTCCTTGCCGACGGTTTGGTGAGGAGGGGGCACCGTGACCGCTACCAGGGTCGAACTGCCACCAGCGCGGTACGAGTTCGGCGGCGACGAGTTCGTCTTCGTCGAGCTGGACCGCGAGATGAGCCTCGAGGCGAACTTCAAGGCGATGGCGATCACCGGCGCGCTGCGCAGGCTGGACGTGGACGGCGTCATCGACATCTGCCCGTCCAACGCCTCGTACCTGGTCCGATTGGACCCCGACCGGTTGCACCCGGCCGAGCTGGTCGAGCAGCTCAAGGCGCTCGAGCACTCCGCCGGTGAGCTTCCGGCCGACTACACCGTGCAGACCCGCGTGGTCGACGTGCCGGTGCTGTTCGACGACCCGTGGACCCGCGAGACGCTGATGCGCTTCCGCGACCGCCACCAGGACCCGTCGGCCACCGACCTCGAGTACGCGGCGCGGATCAACGGCCACCCCGACGTCGGATCGCTCATCGACGCGATCACCTCGGCGCCGTTCATCGTCACCATGCTCGGCTTCGTCCCCGGGCTTCCGTTCTGCTACCAGATGGTTCCCCGCGACCGGCAGATCGAGGTGCCCAAGTACGTGCGGCCGCGCACCGACACACCGGAGCGCGCGTTCGGCTTCGGCGGGGCGTTCGCCGTGGTCTACCCCGTGCGCGGTGCCGGCGGGTACCAGCTGTTCGGGATCGCGCCCGCCCCGGTGTTCGACCTGTCCCAGCGGCTGCCGGACTTCGCCGAGCGCATCGCCTTCCCGCAGCCGAGCGACATCCTCCGGTACCGGTCGATCGGGCTCGACGAGTACGAGTCCATCCGGTCCGAGGTGGAGGTCGGCACCTTCCGCTACCGCACCCGGGACGTGGCATTCCACCCGGCGGAGTTCCTCGCCGATCCCGACGGTGTCAACGAACGGCTGATGGAGGTGCTGTACCGATGAACGAACTGATCGTGCGCTCGGGCGGCTTGTCCACGACCGTGCAGGACTCCGGGCGGGATGGCCAGTACGCGATCGGCATGCCGCCGTCGGGGGCCATGGACCAGTACTCCTACGAGATCGCCAACATGCTGGTGGGCAACCCGTCCGGTGCGGCCGTGCTGGAGGCCACCTACCTGGGTCCGGAGCTGGAGTTCACCGATGCGCGCCACGTCGCGGTGACCGGCGCCGACTGCGCCGTCACGATCAACGGCGAGCCCGCGCCGACCTGGCGACCGCTCCGCGTCGAGGCCGGGGACGTGCTGGCCGCGACGCAGGTCCGGCGCGGTGCGCGCCCGTACCTCGCGGTCAGCGGCGGGATCGACGTGGAGCCCTACCTGGGGTCCCGGTCGACGTACATGCTCACCGGCATCGGCGGTTTCCGGGGGCGCGCGCTGACCGCCGGCGACCGGTTGCCGCTGGGCTCGGAGCAGGCGGCGCCCGCGACCGGTGCGGAGCTGCCGGAGGAGCTGCGCCTGGACTTCCCGGCGGTCACCGAGCTGCGGTTCATCGTCGGCCTGTGCTCCTACCGGCTGACCGAGGACGCCCTGCGGTCCTTCCTGGACACCGAGTGGAAGGTCACCAAGGACGCGGACCGGGTCGGCTACCGGCTGCGCGGCGGATCGCTGGACTTCGTCGAGCGGGAGCAGCCCTTCGGCGCGGGCAGCGACCCGGCCAACGTGGTGGACCTCGGCTACCCGGTCGGATCGGTGCAGGTCCCCGGCGGTGACGAGCCGATCGTGCTGCTCAACGACGCGGTCACCGGCGGCGGCTACGCGACCATCGGCACGGTCATCTCCGCCGACCGCGACCTGATCGCGCAGACCCGCACCGGCAGCAAGCTGCGCTTCACCGCCGTGGACGTGGACGCCGCGGTGGCGGCCCGGCAGGAACGACGTGCGCGACTGGGCAAGGCCCGCATCGCGCTCGACGCCGACCCGAGGTGACTCTGGAGGAACCGATGTCCGATGTGGATGCTCAGCTGCCCGGCGTGTTCTACAGCCGTCCCTCCCCGGACGCCGACCCGTACATCGAGCCCGGCAACGCCGTCGAGGTGGGCCAGACGTTGGGCCTGATCGAGGTGATGAAGACCTACAACGAGATCAAGGCCGAATCGGCCGGGGTGATCACCAAGATCCTGCTGGAGGACGGCGACGAGGTCGACGTCGGCCAGACCCTGTTCGAACTGGACGAGGCATGAGCGGCCTGCGGCGGGTGCTGGTGGCCAACCGCGGCGAGATCGCGGTGCGGATCGTCCGCGCGTGCCACGCGGCCGGTGTCGAAGCGGTCGCGGTCCACTCCGATGCCGACGAGGGCGCCCGGTGGGTGCGGATGGCCGACCACGTGCAGCACATCGGCCGCTCCGCCGCTCAGAAGTCCTATTTGGACGCTGAAGTGCTGCTCAAGGCCGCCAAGGAGGCCGAGGCCGATTCGGTGCACCCGGGGTACGGATTCCTCTCGGAGAACGCGGATTTCGCCCGCGGGGTGCGCGACGCGGGCCTGGCGTTCATCGGTCCGCCGCCGGAGGCCATCGAGCTCATGGGCGACAAGGCGACGGCCCGCCGCACGGCGCAGTCGGCCGGTGTGCCGGTGGTGCCGGGCAGCGGCCCGTGCACCGACCAGGCCCAGGCGGAGCGAGCGGCGGCCGACCTCGGTTATCCCCTGCTGGTCAAGGCATCGGCCGGTGGCGGTGGCCGCGGCATCCGGCCGGTGCGCGACGCGGCGGAGCTGCGCGAGGTGCTGCCTGCCGCGCAGGCGGAGGCGCAATCCGCGTTCGGCGACTCGACCGTCTACCTCGAGCGCGCCATTCCGCAGGCGCGGCACGTGGAAGTCCAGGTGCTCGCCGACGACCACGGCAATGTCCGGCACCTCCTGGAGCGGGACTGCTCGGTCCAGCGGCGTCGGCAGAAGCTCATCGAGGAAGCGCCGGCACCCCAGCTGTCCGACGACGCGCGACGCGCCATCGCGGAGGCGGCGGTGCGCTTGGCCGAGCACGTCGGTTACCGCAACGCGGGGACCGTCGAGTTCCTGGTGGACGCCGACGAGAACTTCTACTTCATCGAGATGAACACGCGGATCCAGGTCGAGCACCCGATCACCGAGGCGATCACCGGGATCGACCTGGTCGCCGAGCAGCTGCGCATCGGCGGCGGTGCCCCGCTGTCCTTCGACCAGGACTCGGTCCGGGCGCGCGGTGCCGCCGTCGAGCTGCGGATCAACGCCGAGGACCCGCAGCGCGCCTTCGCACCGACGCCGGGCGTGGTCACCGAGTTCGAGCTCCCCGGTGGCCCGGGTGTCCGGTTCGACACCTGGATCGGCCCCGGCGATCGGGTGAGCCCGTTCTACGACTCGCTCATCGCGAAGCTGGTGTGCTGGGGCGCGGACCGCGAGCAGGCGCACGACCGAGCGCGGCAGGCGCTCCGCGAGTTCCGCGCCGAGGGCATCGCCACCACCGCAGGACTGCACGAACGCCTGCTCGCCGAACCCGACCTGCGCCGTGGTCCGGTGCACACGACGTGGCTGGAGCACCTGCTGGAGGAGTGATCCCCGCTCCGGCGGTCTTGCCGGAGCGGGGACACACGTCGGGGTCGCCGCCGCCTTC
>NZ_JBEOVY010000336.1:0-8392 GCF_040295745.1 Saccharopolyspora sp. NPDC002686 | reverse complement strand
TTCGGGGGGGGGGGGGGGGGTTTTGCTATTTAATTGTAATTGGCTGGTCCGATTTCCATTGAAATCGCGGCGGATCAGCGCGGAGCGATCAGCCGGAGGTCGGCGATGCTGCGGCCGACGCGGAGCTCGTCGGAGCCCGGTTCGACGTCCACGTCCACGGCGACCTCCGCGCCCGCTTCGGCCTCGACGACGGCGAAACCCGCCAGGCGCAGCGGATCCGCGGCGTAGACCTGGACGACTTCGCGGCCGGCCCGGTCACCGGTGTTGCGCAGCTTCACCCGCACCACGTCGCCGTCGACCGCGGCTTCCAGGTACTCCCACGTGGTGTACCCGAGCCCGTGTCCGAAGTGGAACGCCGGCGTCGCACCGCGATCCAGGTAGGCCCGGTAGCCGACCGAAGTTCCCTCGTCGTAGCGGAGTTCGCCGTCCACCGGCTGCACCGCGGGCAGCGGCACCGGGACGTCGGCCAGCGCCGCCGGGAAGGTCGTCGGCAACCGGCCACCTGGTTCCGCCTGCCCCAGCAGGACGTCCGCGAGCGCGTCGCCGTACTCCTGGCTGCCGAACCACGTCCACAGCACCGCCGGGACCTCCCCGCTCCACGGCATCAGCACCGGCGCTCCGGCGTTGACCACCACCACGGTGTTCGGGTTCACCGCCAGCACCTCGCGGACCAGTTCGTCCTGCACGCCCGGCAGATCCAGCGAGCTCCGGTCCCGCCCCTCGGTCTCGACCTCGTCGTTCGTGCCGACCACCACCACCGCGACATCAGCATCCCGGGCGACTGCGAGCGCCGCGGCGAGCTCGCTCGCGTCGTCCCACTCCCGCGCCCGGTGGCCGAGCCCGACCGACACCAGGCCCTCGGTGCTCTCCGGGGTGAACTCCACGGTCAACGCCATCCGCCCCGACGCGTCCAGGTCCGAATCCACCAGCACGACGTTGAACCGCTGCTCCGGCGGTTCCAGCATGTCCGCCAGCGGGTCGTCGACACCCGACGTGCGCGCCACGTCCGCCGCCAGCACCTCGCGGCCCGAGACCTCGGCCCGGAAGTGCCCGGTGCCGCTCACCCCGAACACGTGCTCGCCGAGTTCTGCGCTCACCTTCGCCCGCAACCGCAACGACTTCGCCCCGTGCGGCAGGCCGGACATCCACAGCAGCCGATCGGTGCCGCGGAGCTCGCTGCCGAGCACTTCCCCGTCCGCGCCGAGGAAATCGACGCGGATCCCGGCACCTCCCCCGTCCGGATCGGCCACCTCGTCCGGCGCGAGCACGTCCAGCAACCGCCGGTGCCGAACCCCGCGCTGGTAGACCACCTGCGCGTCCGGCAGCGCAGCCCGCAGCCCGGCCAGCGGCGTCACCACGTGCGGCGGGCTGACGTGCGACGAACCTCCGCCCTGCACGGCGGGAATCGTCGCGTTCTCCCCGATCACGGCCACTTTGGACACCTTCGGGTCGATCGGCAGCACCGGCGCCCCACCGACGGGTTCGTTGCGCAGCAGCACGAATCCGCGGGTCGCGAGATCGCGGACGATCGGCCGGGCTTCCTCCGGCGGCGCGCCGCCACCTGGCTCGGAATCCTCGAAAGCCCCGACGCGGGAAGCCAACCGGAGCAACCGCAGGACCTTGTCGTCGAGCACCTCGGCCGGAACTTCGCCCTGCTGCACTGCCTTCGCGAGCTTCCCGTCGGCCCACGGGCTCTTCGGCCCCGGCATCGCCAGGTCCAACCCGCCCAGCGCGGCACCGCGCAGCGAGCGGGTGGCGAACCAGTCCGACACCACCACGCCGTCCCACCCCCACTCGCCCTTGAGCACGTCGTTGACCAGCGGCGAGTTCTCCGTCATCGTCTGCCCGTTGACCGAGTTGTAGGCCGCCATCACCACCCACGGACCGGCCTTCGACACGATCCGCTCGAACGGTTTCAGGTAGACCTCGCGCAACGTCCGCTCGTCGACCACCGCGTCGTAGCTGAGCCGTTCGGTCTCGGTGTCGTTGGCGACGAAGTGCTTCGCCGTCGCCGCCACCCCGCGCGACTGGACGCCCGAGACGACCTCCGCGCCGAGCTCCCCGATCAGCAGCGGATCCTCGGAGAAGTTCTCGAAGTGCCTGCCGCCGAACGGACTCCGGTGCACGTTCACCGTCGGCGCGAGCACCACGTGCACACCGCGCCGCCGCGCCTCGTCGCCGAACAGCTCGCCCGCGGTCCGCGCCGCCGCCCGGTCCCAAGTGGCCCCCAGCGCGGACGCGACCGGCAGCAGCAGCGACGTGTCGCGCTCGTCCCACTCCGTTCCGCGCACCCCGTTCGGGCCGTCGGAGAGCACCATCAAGCGCAGTCCGACCTTCGGCATAGGATGCAGCGTCCAGAAGCCGGCACCGGTCAGCAGCCGGGCCTTCTCCGCCGCGGTCAGCTCCTCCAACAACGACCGCAGCTGCGCCTCGTCCACGGGCAACCCCTTTCGGCAGGCTCCGGTCGCCAGTCTCTGCCACCCGACCGGGGAGCACAACACGCCGATATCTGCCCGTTCACATCAGCCACAAACCCAACATGTAGTGTGTCGATCGCTGGTGGTTCGCCAGAGCGATCTGGTGAGGCAAGAGGGAACCCGGTGCGAATCCGGGACTGCCCCGCAGCGGTGAACGGGAACGACCGTCGTGACCCGACCGCCCATCCCGGGCGACGGGTAGAGCACTGGGCCAACGCCTGGGAAGCCACGACCAGTAGGCCGCCCGTGAGTCCGAAGACCTGCCACCGGTGCACGCGACAAGGCGTGCTGTCCGGGGCCTCGAGGGCGGGTTCGCGTGGACGATCGGCGGCGCCTGCCGCCCTGGTCTTCTCGCGCGCGCTCGAGGTCCGCAGAGCTCGCGAGGGGAGAGAGCCAGTGACGGCCACACTCAACGACTGGACCGAGGTGTCGACCGCGGTCCACCAGGCCTGCGCCGGATTGTCCGGCGTGTCCGCGGAAGCAGTGCTCGACGAAGTGCGGCGCACCGGCTACGCGGGGATCAGCGACGACGAGCTCTCGCTGGCCCAGATCATGGCTGCCCGCACCCTGATCGAGACCGAACCGAACTACTCGCAGGTCACCGCCCGCCTGCTGCTGAACCGGATGCGCCGCGAAGCGCTGGAGTTCCTCGGCGCGGAGCCGGACTCGGACTACGCCGAGCACTTCGCCGAGTACGTGCGCCGGGGGGTGGCGCTCGAACAGCTGGACCCGGAGCTGGCGGACTTCGACCTGGACCGGCTGGGCAGCGCGCTGGAGCCCGAGCGCGACCTGGAGTTCGGCTTCCTGGGTCTGCAGACCCTCTACGACCGGTACTTCCTGCACGAGGGCGGTGTGCGCTTCGAGCTGCCGCAGGCCTTCTTCATGCGGGTCGCGATGGGCCTGGCGCTGCGCGAGGACGACCGCGAAGCCCGCGCGATCGAGTTCTACCAGCTGCTGTCGTCGTTCGACTTCATGTGCTCGACGCCGACGCTGTTCAACGCAGGCACCACCCGTCCCCAGCTGTCCTCGTGCTTCCTCACCACGGTGGACGACGACCTGTCCGGCATCTTCCACTCGATCAGCAACAACGCGCTGCTGTCGAAGTACGCCGGCGGCCTCGGCAACGACTGGACGCCGGTGCGCGGCATCGGCGCGCACATCAAGGGCACCAACGGCAAGTCGCAGGGCGTGGTGCCGTTCCTGAAGATCGCCAACGACACCGCGGTGGCGGTCAACCAGGGCGGCAAGCGCAAGGGCGCGGTCTGCGCCTACCTGGAGACCTGGCACATCGACGTCGAGGAATTCCTCGACCTGCGCAAGAACACCGGTGACGACCGGCGCCGCACCCACGACATGAACACCGCGAACTGGGTGCCCGACGAGTTCCTGCGCCGCGTCGAGGCCGACGAGCAGTGGACGCTGTTCTCCCCCGACGAGACCCCGGACCTGCACGACCTCTACGGCACGGCGTTCGCCGAGCGCTACCGCGCCTACGAGCAGGCCGCCGACCGCGGCGAGATCGCGGTGTTCAAGCGGGTCCGCGCGGTCGAGCTGTGGCGGCGGATGCTGACCATGCTGTTCGAGACCGGCCACCCGTGGATCACCTTCAAGGACCCGTGCAACCTGCGTTCGCCGCAGCAGCACTCGGGCGTGGTGCACTCCTCGAACCTGTGCACCGAGATCACCCTGAACACCAGCGTCGACGAGGTCGCGGTGTGCAACCTCGGCTCGATCAACCTGGCCCACCACGTCACGGCCGGCGGGATCGACGCCGAGCGCCTGGAGCGCACCACCCGCACCGCGGTCCGGATGCTGGACAACGTCATCGACATCAACTTCTACACGATCCCGGAGGCCCGCCGGTCCAACATGCGGCACCGGCCGATCGGGCTGGGGCTGATGGGCTTCGCCGACGCGCTGTTCGTGCAGCGCATCGCGCCGTCGACGCCGGAAGCAGTGGAGTTCGCGGACCGCAGCATGGAGCTGATCAGCTACCACGCGATCAGCGCCTCCAGCAGGCTGGCCGCCGAGCGCGGCCGCTACGAGACCTTCGACGGCTCGCTGTGGAGCAAGGGCGTGCTGCCCATCGACTCGCTGGAACTGCTCGCCGAAGCCCGCGGCGGTGACGTCGACCTGGACCGCTCGTCCACGATGGACTGGGCGGAGCTGCGGGAACGCGTGGTCCGCGACGGGATGCGCAACTCCAACGTGATGGCCATCGCGCCGACCGCGACGATCGCCAACATCTGCGGCGTCAACCAGTCGATCGAGCCGGTCTACCGGAACCTGTACGTCAAGGCGAACATGTCCGGCGACTTCACCGTGGTCAACCCGCACCTGGTCGCCGACCTCAAGCGCGCCGGCCTGTGGGACGAGGCGATGGTCGCCGACCTGAAGTTCCACGACGGCAGCCTGCTGCCGATCGACCGGATCCCGCAGGAGCTCAAGGAGCTCTACGCCACCGCGTTCGAGATCGAGCCGCACTGGCTGGTCGACGCCGCCGCGCGCCGGCAGAAGTGGATCGACCAGGCCCAGTCGCTGAACCTCTACGTCGCCGCCCCCAGCGGCCGCAAGCTCGACGAGCTGTACCGGCTGGCCTGGCGCAAGGGCCTCAAGACCACGTACTACCTGCGCTCCACCAGCGCGACCCACGTGGAGAAGAGCACCCTGCGCGGCACCGACGGCAAGCTCAACGCCGTCCCGACCACGGTCCCCACCACCTCGACCGGAGCCGCCTGCTCCATCGAGGACCCGGACTGCGAAGCCTGCCAGTGACGCCCCACCCCGGGTCCCACCCGCAATTTCAATGGAAATCGCACCCCCGATTTCCATTGAAATTGCGGGGACCCGGGGCGCGCGGACCGCACTGCACGAACGAAAACCCCTGGAGCACCACAGCATGACCTCCCTGCAGTCCCCCTCCACCTCCGCCGGTCTCGGCGAGATCGACCGCTCCGGCGGGCGCGTCGACGTCAGCGAGAAGGCGATGATCAACGCCCGCGCCGACGTCAACCAGCTGCTGCCGCTGAAGTACGGCTGGGCGTGGGAGAAGTACCTCGCCGGCTGCAACAACCACTGGATGCCCACCGAGATCTCGATGCAGGCCGACATCGCGCTGTGGAAGTCCACCGACGGGCTCAGCGACGACGAACGGCTGATGCTCAAGCGCAACCTCGGGTTCTTCGCCACCGCGGAATCCCTGGTCGCCAACAACATCGTGCTCGCGGTCTACCGGCACATCACCAACCCCGAATGCCGCCAGTACCTGCTGCGCCAGGCCTTCGAGGAAGCCGTGCACACGCACACCTTCCAGTACATCTGCGAGAGCCTCGGCCTCGACGAGGGCGAGCTGTTCAACATGTACCGGGAGATCCCGTCGATCTCCGACAAGGACGCCTGGGCGCTGCAGTACACCCAGAGCCTGGAGGACCCGGACTTCGCGACCGGCACCACCGAGGCCGACCAGGCCTTCCTGCGCGACCTGGTCGCGTTCTACGTCATCTTCGAAGGCATGTGGTTCTACACCGGTTTCGCGCAGATCCTGGCGCTGGGCCGGCGGAACAAGATGGTCGGCATCGCCGAGCAGTACCAGTACATCCTGCGCGACGAGTCGATCCACCTGAACTTCGGCATCGACTGCATCAACCAGATCAAGCTGGAGAACCCGCACCTGTGGACCCCGGAGTTCCAGGCCGAGGTCCGCCAGATGCTCACCGAGGCCTGCGAGCTCGAGATCGCCTACGGCCGGGACACCATGCCCCGCGGCATCCTGGGCATCAACGCCGATCTGTGCGCCCAGTACATGCACTTCATCACCAACCGCCGGTGCGACCAGCTCGGCCTGGAGCCGGTGTTCCCGGAGGCGGAGAACCCGTTCCCGTGGATGTCGGAGGCGATGGACCTGAAGAAGGAGAAGAACTTCTTCGAGACCCGGGTCATCGAGTACCAGTCCGGGGCATCCCTCTCCTGGGACTGACCTGCTGCAGCCGGTTCAACCGCACACCGCGCCTTCGGCCGCGGAGCCGACCAGCTTCGCGTACTTGCCGAGAACGCCGTGGCGGAAGCGGGGTTCCGGTGGCGTCCAGCGCTCGCGCCGCCGCCGGAGCTCCGCCTCGTCCACCAGCAGGTCCAGGGTGCGGGCAGCGAGATCGAGTCTGATCGGATCGCCGTCCTGCACCAGCGCGATCGGTCCGCCGTCGGTGGCTTCCGGCGCCACGTGCCCGATGCACAACCCCGTCGTACCGCCGGAGAACCTGCCATCGGTCACCAGCAGGACGTCCTTGCCGAGACCGGCTCCCTTGATCGCACCGGTCACCGCGAGCATCTCCCGCATCCCAGGACCTCCGCGCGGCCCCTCGTACCGGATGACGACCACGTCACCGGGCTTGAGCGAGCCGTCCTCGACCGCGTCCATCGCGCCCTGCTCACCGTCGAAGACCCGCGCCGTCCCGTCGAACCGCTCGGAGTCGAACCCTGCGCTCTTCACCACCGCGCCATCGGGGGCCAGCGAACCGCGGAGGATCGTCAGCCCGCCGGTCGGGTGGATCGGGTTCGACATCTGGTGCAGCACCTCGCCGTCCAGCCCCGGGGGCTGCAGCTCGGCCAGGTTCTCCGCGACCGTCCGCCCGGTCACCGTCAGGCAGTCCCCGTTCAGCAGTCCCGCGTCCAGCAGTGCCTTCATCACCACCGGAACACCACCGATGCGGTCGACCGCGGACATCACGTACCGACCGAACGGCTTGACGTCCGCGAGGTGCGGCACCCGGTCACCGATCCTGTCGAAGTCGTCCAGCGCCAGGTCGACGCCGGCTTCTCGGGCGATCGCGAGCAGGTGCAGCACGGCATTGGTCGAGCCGCCGAAGGCCATCACCACCGCGATCGCGTTCTCGAAGGCCTGCTTGGTCAGGATCCGCCGGGCCGTCAGCCCGTTCTCCAGCATGCCGATCACCGCGCGCCCGGCAGCCCGCGCGCTCGCATCACGGCGCCGGTCCACCGAAGGCGGGCTCGCCGAACCCGGCATCGACATGCCCAGCGCTTCAGCCGCGCACGCCATGGTGTTCGCGGTGTACATCCCACCGCACGCGCCTTCACCCGGGCAGATGGCCCGCTCGATGCGGTCCACCTCGGCCCGGGAGATCAGGCCTCGGGCGCAAGCCCCGACCGCCTCGAAAGCATCGATGATCGTCACCTCCCGGTCGTCCACCCGACCGGGCAGGATGGAGCCGGCGTAGACGAACACCGAGGCGAGGTCGAGCCGGGCTGCCGCCATCAGCATCCCCGGCAGGCTCTTGTCGCAGCCCGCGAGCAGCACCGTGCCGTCCAGCCGCTCGGCCTCCACCACGGTCTCGACCGAATCGGCGATGATCTCCCGGGACACCAGGGAGTAGTGCATGCCGACGTGCCCCATCGAAATGCCGTCGGACACCGAGATGGTGCCGAACTCCATCGGGAATCCGCCGGCCGCGTGCACCCCGTCCTTGGCCGCACGCCCGAGCCGCTGCAGGGACAGGTTGCACGGGGTGATCTCGTTCCAGGAGGACGCCACCCCGATCTGCGGCTTGGCGAAGTCGTCGTCCTGCATGCCGACCGCGCGCAGCATCCCGCGCGCCGCGGCCCTCTCCATTCCCTCGGTGACCTCGCGACTCCGGGGTTTCAGAGCGCGCTGACCGTCGGTGAGCTTCGAAGCATCCACACCCAGGACTGTAAGCACGGCCACAACCCCGGTGCTCGTCGGCGACTGCGGCCGGCTAAAGGTTCTGGGGATAGAAGAAGGGCCCCGTTCCCCTGGACGAATCCAGAGGGAACGAGGCCCTTCTCAATTAGTGTGTCGGCGGTGTCTTACTCTCCCACACCCTGTCGAGTGCAGTACCATCAGCGCTGGGGAGCTTAGCTACCGGGTTCGGAATGGGACCGGG
>NZ_JBEOVY010000335.1:0-8408 GCF_040295745.1 Saccharopolyspora sp. NPDC002686 | reverse complement strand
ACTCCATCGATGCCGAGCGCCACGGGGTCGGCACCGGTGATCTGGTGCGCATCAGCACCGAGATCGGCTACTTCGTCTGCCGCATCTGGGTGACCGAAGGGATCCGGCCGGGCGTATGCGCACTGTCGCACCACATGGGACGGTGGCGACTGCACCCCGGCGAAGGCAGCCGGTGGGTCGCCGGCATGGTCGAGCTGTCCCACCCGGACGGTCAGCACACCTTCATGCTGCGGCACAAGACGGGAATCGCACCGTTCGACTCCGATGACCCGGACTCCGCGCGCATCGACTGGCAGGACCCCGGCGTGCACCAGAACCTCGCATTCGCGGTGCACCCGGACCCGTGGTCGGGCATGCACTGCTGGCTGCAGAAAATCAGCCTGGCCCCAGCCCACCCGGAAGACCGCTACGGCGACGTCTACGTCGACACCCGGCGCTCCCGCGAGGTGTACCGGGAGTGGCTGGCCAAGACCCGGTCCACGCTCGGCCCGGACGGCCAGCGCCGCCCGGAGTTCCTGATGCGGCCGGTACCACCAGTGCGCCGCGCCTACCGCGCCTGACCACGGAGGTATGTCGATGTTGTTGAACCACAAGGCGAAACCCCGCACCGACAGCGGGACGGTGCGCGCCGCGGTCGGCGCCGTGCAGGACCCGGAACTGCACCGCGGTCTCGCCGAGCTGGGCATGCTCCGCGACGTCGATGTGGACCGCCGGGGTCGAGCGCGCATCCAGATCGCCCTGACCACCTCGGCATGCCCGCTGCGCGAGTCGCTCCGCGAAGCCATCAGCACCGCCGCAACTGACGCCGGCGCCACCTCGGTCGAGGTCGGTTTCAGCACCATGTCGGAGCGGGAACGCACGGAGCTCGCCGGCAACATCCGCGGCGAGAGGCCGCGCGGGCTCGACGAGCGGACCCGGGTCTATGCCGTGGCCAGCGGCAAGGGCGGCGTCGGCAAGTCCAGCGTCACGGCGAACCTCGCGGTCGCCCTGGCCCGGTCCGGACAGCGCGTCGGCGTGCTCGACGCGGACGTGTGGGGTTACTCGATCCCGCACCTGTTCGGCGTCCGGCGCAACCCGATCGCGTTGAACGGGATCATGCTGCCAGTCGAAGCGCACGGCGTGCGGTTGATGTCGGTCGGATTCTTCGTCGACGACGCCGAACCCGTGGTGTGGCGCGGCCCCATGCTGCACAAGGCGTTGGAGCAGTTCCTGGTGGACGTGCACTGGGACGATCTCGACGTGCTGCTGCTCGACCTGCCCCCCGGCACCGGTGACGTGGCGCTGTCGCTGCTGGAACTGGTGCCGCAGGCCGCACTGCTGGCGGTGACCACACCGCAGCCCGCGGCGCAGAACGTCGCCGCCCGCGTTGGTCGGATGGCACGGGACCAGCGGATGCCGATCGCCGGTGTCGTGGAGAACATGTCCGCGCTCGTGTGCGGTTCGTGCGGTACCGCTACACAGATGTTCGGCTCCGGTGGCGGTCACCGACTCGCGGAACAGCTCGACGTGCCGTTGCTCGCGCAGGTGCCCCTGGACATCGCCATGCGCGAAGCGGGCGACGCCGGGATTCCCGTGGTAGCACGCGATCCTGATGCGCCGTCCGCGGTGGTGATGGCGACGCTCGCCGCGGAACTGCCGGTGGTGCGGCGCGGCCTCGCGGGTGTGCCGCTGCCGCTGTCAGTCGTGTGAGCGACGTGTGGCGTGCTGGGACCGCGTCGCCACCCCGATCAGGTCCCGCACTGGTCCCAGCAGCTGATGGCCGGACCGCCACACGGCGCGGATCACTCGCCGCATGTCGATGCCCTCGACCGGGACCGCGACCAGCCGACGCTCCACGAGGTCCCCGGCCACCGCGAGCGAGCTGATCACCGCGGGTGCCACCCCTGCTGCGGCGGCAGAGCGGACGGCGGTCGTCGAGGACGCCTCGAGCAGGGGCGGGGCCAGCGGCCCGAAGTCGGCGACCACCCGCTCCAGCGTGTACCGGGTGCCGGAGCCCGGTTCCCGCTGGATCAGCGGAGTCGCCACCAGTTCCGCCGCCGGTACCGGGGTGCGCCGGCGACTCCACGGGTGGCTCGGGGCCACCACGACTTCCAACCGGTCGGCGGCCACGTCCTGGCTGTCCAACCCCTCAGGCACCGACGGGCCCTCGACGAAACCGACTTCCATCTCGCCGCCGAGCACCAACCTGGCCACTTCGGCCGAATTGGCCAGCCGCAAGGACACCTTCAGCTCCGGCACCCGTTCGTGCAGCACGACCAGCCAGCCCGGCACCAGGTACTCGGCCGCCGTCATGCTCGCCGCGACCCCCAGTTCGTGGGCGCGTTTCCCCCGCAACGCGCTGATCCCGGCATCCAGCACCGTCGCGGACTCCACGACGTCGCGGGCCCAGTCCGCGACGAGCGCGCCGGCCGGGGTCAGCCGTGAACCGGCGGTGGAGCGCTCCAGCAGCGGCACACCGACCAGCCGCTCCATGTAGCGGATCCGGGAGCTGACCGCAGGCTGCGAGATGCCGTGTTCCTTTGCCGCGCGGTTCAAGCTCCCCAGCCGTGCAACGCTGAGCAGCACTTCGAGCGCGCCGATCTCCGGCATCCGGGGCGACAGCGGTGGCACATCGCGAATCCTACGAGCCGCGCGTCGCGTTGGGTACCTTTGAGTCCGCGCGGAATGGTTCCTCACCCGGACAGGGGCGATCGGGCGATTTCGCGCGAAACCGCCGACCCGCACCCCCAGCCGGCCGCATGCCCACGCACCATTCTGAAACGCCCCCTAAGGTAGATGCAGGCCACGAGGAGGTCCGGATGTCGTCACGCGCCACGCGCTCAGAGGTCGATGCGCGCGCGGGTGCAGCGCCGATGGGGACGCAAGCCATCGGGCGCGCGATGGCGGTGTTGCGGCTGTTCATCGACATGAAAGGCGACGTGCGGCTGCACCAGGTGGCGGAGCACCTCAACCTCTCGACCGGTACAGCCCACCGCATCCTCCGCGCCCTGGCAGCCGAAGGCTACGTCGCCCAGAACCCCACGACGGACAGCTACTACCTCGGCTCCCGCGCGGTGCTGCTCGGGCAGGCCGCCCAGCAGGCCCTCGGGCTGGACAAGGCACTGCCGGTGCTCGAAGAGATCAACGCCGCCACCGAGGAATCGGTCAACCTCGCGGTCCGGGAAGCCGGGGAATCCGTGGTGTTCATACGGGTGCAATGCACCTTGCCGCTGCGGTTCGAGCAGCACGTCGGGGCCCGTTTTCCGCTGTATTCCACGGCATCCGGCAAGGCCATGCTGGCGCACGCCGCCGACGCCGAGGACTTCGTGGCGTCACTGCCTGCCGAACTCCCGGCCGTGACGGCCAAGACGTTGCGGGACCCCGACAAGCTCGTCAAGGAGCTCAAGTCGATCCGCCAACGCGGTTACAGCCTCGATGACGAAGAGAACGTGCTCGGGGTGCGCTGCGTCGGCGTACCCGTGCTCGACGACGCCGGAAACGCGCACGCAGCCCTGGTGGTGCAGGCTCCAGCGGTTCGGATGCCTCGCGACCGCATGCACGAACTGGGCCGATACCTCGCCGAGCCGGCGCGCAAGATCAGTCGGCTGATTCCCGTGCACCACTCCTTGAGCCGCCCAGCCACGCCTTGACGCCCAGCCACCTCCTGCGCCACATCAGCTCTCGCGGTTACCAACCGTCCCTTCCGTGACCGACTGATGAATCCTGTTGCAGCGCTTGCTTTCTGACACGTTCATGCAACGTCCTGCCGTTGTTGCCTTCCCGGGTTCGCGCTGACTTCGCGGGGTTGTGTCGCACACCACTCAACCATATAGTGACACACCACTCCACATGTTGAATCCCATTCGGGAGGTAGCGGAATGACCGCTCCAGCCAACGACACCGTGTTCACCTGGGCCGCGCCGCCGCTGAAGTTCGGACTGGGCGCCCTCGACGAGATCGGCGGCGAACTCGCCGCGTCCAGGGCTCGGAGAGTCCTGGTCCTCACCGACCAGGGGGTGCGCAACACCGGGATCCCCGCCCGCGTGCAGGACCGCATCCGCGCCGCGGGCATCGAATGCGAGGTCTTCGACGACGTCGCGGTCGAGCCGACCGACGTCAGCATCGACCTGGCGGTCAAATGGGCCCGGGAGAAGGATTGGGACGCCTTCGTCGCCGTCGGCGGTGGCTCCACGATCGACACTGCGAAGGCGGTCAACCTGCTCACGACCCACGACGGCGAACTGCTCGACTACGTCACGCCGCCGATCGGCGCCGGGCGCGTGCCCGATGGGCCGGTCAAGCCGCTGATCGCAGTGCCGACCACGGCGGGCACCGGATCCGAGTCCACCACGATCTGCGTCGTCGACTTGTTGTCGATGCACCTCAAGGCCGGCGTCAGCCACCCCCGGCTACGGCCGACCCTCGCCCTGGTCGACCCGTTGACCACCGTCAGCATGCCCTCGCAGGTCACCGCCGCCAGCGGCATGGACGTCCTCTCCCACGCCCTCGAGTCCTACACAGCGGTGCGCTTCGACACCAAGCCCGCGCCCGCCGACCCCATGCGACGCCCCGCGTTCTGCGGCTCCAATCCGATCAGCGACGTGTGGTGCGAGATGGCGCTCAAACTCGTCGGCAGCCACCTGCGCGCCGCCGTGCACAACGGTCGCGACCTCGATGCGCGCTACCAGATGGCGCTCGCCTCCACCTACGCCGGAACCGGCTTCGGCAACGCCGGAACGCACTTACCGCACGCGAACGCCTACCCCATCGCGGGAATGGCACAGGGCTACCGAGCGCACGGATACCCGGAGATGCCGATGGTGCCGCACGGCCAAGCCGTCGCGGCCACCGCACCCGCCGTCTTCGCCTGGACCTACCCGGCTGATCCCGAACGACACCTGCGGGCGGCCGAACTGCTCTCGGGCGCCACCTTCACTCGCACCGACGGAGCCGAAGCGCTCCCGCACGTCCTCCGCGAACTCATGGCCGACATCGACATGCCCAGCGGTCTGAGCGCCTTCGGTTACGGCGAACACCACATCGAGTCCCTTGTGGACGGGACGCTCAAGCAGACCCGCCAGCTCGCCGTGGTTCCCCGTCAACTGGACCGCGCGGCCGCAGCGGACATCTTCCGAACCTCGCTGTGAGACCGCGACATCGACGAAGGAGCCCGCCTTGAAGGAGAAAGCGGAACGAAGAACCTCCGACCAGCAGAACATGAAGATCGTCATCCTCTCCAGCATCCTGGGCACGACCATCGAGTGGTACGACTTCTTCCTCTACGGCATGGCCGCCAGCCTCGTCTTCGGCCAGCTGTACTTCCCCGGCCACGACCCCGCCGTCGGCACCCTCCTGGCCTTCGCGACCTTCGCGGTCGGCTTCGTGGCCAGGCCGGTCGGCGGATTGATCTTCGGGCACATCGGCGATCGCATCGGGCGCAAGAAAACCCTCGTCACCACCATGATGATCATGGGTGTCGCGACCTTCCTCATCGGCCTGGTCCCCACCTACGACGACATCGGGATCCTCGCGCCGATCCTGCTGGTCCTGTGCCGCGTGGCGCAGGGCGTGGCGATTGGCGGCGAGTGGGGCGGAGCAGTCCTGCTCGCCGTCGAGTACGCGGGGCCACGGCGCAAAGGGCTCTACGGCAGTTGGCCCCAGGTGGGCCTGGCCCTCGGACTGCTGCTGGGGACCGGCGCGTTCCTGCTGCTGTCCGCCGCGATGGACGAGGCCGCGTTCCTGGCCTACGGCTGGCGCATCGCCTTCCTGTTCAGCGTGGTGCTGGTGCTGATCGGCATGTTCGTCCGCCTGAAGGTCATGGAGACACCGGCCTTCACCGCCATGCGTTCGAACCAGGAGGCCGCCACGGTGCCCGCCGCCGAACTGCTCCGGGACCGCTTCAGCCGGCGACACCTGCTACTGGGTATGGGAAGCCGGCTCGCCGAAGGCGTCGCCTTCAACACGTGGGGCGTGTTCATCCTGTCCTACGGCGTGAAATCACTCGGCCTGCACTACTCCGACCTGCTCCGCGTCGTGCTGGTCTGCTCGGCGGTGATGGTCGTTTTCATCCCCCTGTTCGGACACTGCTCGGACCGCTGGGGCAGTAGGAAGACCTTCGCGTTGGGCGCGATGATCTTCACCGTCCTGGCGTACCCCGTGTTCGGTCTCTTCGAGACCCGTTCGCTCGTCGTTCTCACCGCCGCGCTGCTGATCATCTTCGGCGTGGCCTACCCGTTGATGTACGGACCGCAGGCGGCGCTGTACTGCGACCTGTTCCCCACCAAGGTCCGCTACACCGGCATCTCGCTCGTCTACCAGCTCTCCGGGATCTTCGCCTCCGGCCTGACCCCGCTGATCCTGGCCAGCCTCCTCGCGATCGGTGGCACGCCGTGGCTCATGGTGGCCTACCTCGTCCTCGCCGGCGGGGTCAGCACGGCATGCACCTTGGCGATGCGTCCGATGGACTCGTCTGCCGACGAAACGCGTGGTGCACCGCGGCATTCAACGCCTTCGCTCGCTGCGGAATGAGAATCCCGGCTTTCCGGCTGCCTCGACAGCCGGAGACGTCCACATCAGACCGGTAGACCCACGCCGACGGGCTGCACGCTCGACGATTTCGACGGTGGGCCATTGGCCATCGCGCGAAACCAACGGATCCAGTCAGATCGCGCGGGGTTTCCGCGATCTCGTGCTGCTCCTTGAAGATCCCGGCCTCGATGCGGCACGTACCGGTGCCGCCGGTGGCGCGCGCATTCGTGCGGTTCTGATCGGGATTGCGCGTGTCCCGCGCAGGGACTAGGACGGCTTGAGCTGGTTCCTGCGATCCATCCTGAACTGGCACTCCGCACGAGTCGCTCCGCTGCCTAGCGTGACCGCAACCACAACGTCTCACGCAACCGCTACTCCTGGAACGTCTTGGGGTGCGACCTGAAGAGGAGGAAACGTGGCTCCCGACTCAGCTGATGGCCAAGCCACTGGTTTGCAGCAAAGCTTGAAGCGCCGTCACATGAACCTCATCGCCCTCGGCGGTGTCATCGGGGCCGGCCTGTTCGTCGGCAGCGGTGTGGTGATCCACCAGACCGGGCCGGCGGCCGTGGTGTCATTCCTGCTCGCGGGAATCCTCACCGTGCTGATCATGCGCATGCTCGCGGAAATGACGGTCGCCAAGCCCGCGCTCGGCTCGTTCTACGTGTACGCCAGGCAGGCTCTGGGCAACCGCGCCGGATTCTCCGTCGGCTGGATGTACTGGTACTTCTTCGTCATCGTCGTCGCCGTCGAAGCGGTCGCGGGTGGCCAGATCCTGCAACTGTGGCTGCCCGGCGTACCGCTATGGGTGCTCAGTGGAGCGCTGCTGACCCTGCTGACGGTCACCAACCTCGTCTCGGCACGCTCCTACGGCGAGTTCGAGTACTGGTTCTCCTCGATCAAAGTGCTGGCCATCGTCGTGTTCCTGCTGGTCGGCTGCCTGTACCTGTTCGGGTTCTGGCCCGGAGCCCACGCAGGCCTCCACAACCTGGTCGCGCACGGCGGCTTCGCACCCATGGGCGTCGGCGCGATCCTGGCCGCCGTGGTGCCCTGCGTCGCCTTCTACACCGGCGCCGAAATCGTCACCATCGCCGCAGCCGAGTCCGCCGAACCGAAGCAGGCGGTGGCCCGAGCCATGAAATCGATCATCTTGCGAGTGGTCGGCTTCTACGTCGGATCCGTGTTCCTCGTGGTGGCGATCGTGCCCTGGGATTCGCCGCAGACGAAGGTCAGCCCCTACGCTGCCGTCCTGTCCGCGCTGGAAGTCCCGGCGGTGACCACGGTGATGAATGCGATCGTCCTGACCGCCGTGCTGTCCTGCCTGAACTCCGCGCTCTACACCTCCTCCCGGATGTTGTTCGCCCTCACCAAGAACGGCGACGCGCCCAGGGCTCTCACCAAGCTCGGCCGGGGCTCGGTGCCCAGGCGAGCGATCCTCGTCGGAACCGTCGCCGGCTACGTCTCCGTCCTGGCCGCCTACTTCTCGCCCGAAGTGGTGTTCGCGTTCTTGGTCAACTCCTACGGCGCCGTCGCGTTGTTCGTCTACCTCGTCATCGCGATCGCCCAGGTGCGGATGCGGCGCACCCTGGAGCGAACCGAACCGGCCGCGCTCACGCTGAAGATGTGGCTGTTCCCGTGGCTGAGCTACCTCACGATCGGGCTGATGGGCGCGGTCATCGTCGCGATGGCGGTCCTGCCGGACACCCGCTCGCAGTTCTGGCTGAGCTTGCTGACGCTTGCCGTCATCTTGGCCGGCTACCAGCTCCGCGCGCGCCGCGACCGACGCGGCGGTGCTCCGCAGCGGGCCGACGGCGATTCGGCCGGCATCCCGCAGATGCGGTAGGAAGCGATCGAGGCGATGAGCTCGGCGGCCGCGCGGACCATCGCCGACCCCACCGGTCGGC
>NZ_JBEOVY010000334.1:0-8437 GCF_040295745.1 Saccharopolyspora sp. NPDC002686 | reverse complement strand
TCGACGCGGCTTACAACATGCTCACCTAGATGTGAGCGCACGACCCCGCGAGGGGTCCGCACCAACCGGCAACGGGGTCGAGGTCCGACGGGCCTCGACCCCGTTGCCGCAAGCAAGCCTTCCCGCCCGGCCAGTCACGATCGCCCTGGTGGCACCGGATAGACTGCGGGCAAACACCCGACAAAGGAGACGCGCGTGGCCAACATGTCCGTCCAACTGGTCGCCGTCGAGCGCCGCCTGTGGTCCGGGGAAGCGACCGCTGTTGTCGCGCAGACCACCGAGGGAGAGATCGGTGTCCTGCCGGGGCACGAGCCGCTGCTCGGTGAGCTGATCGAGGGCGGTGTGGTGCGCATCACCACTGCCGACAAGGAGACCGTGACCGCTGCGGTCCACGGCGGGTTCCTGTCGGTCACCGCGAACGGTGTGAGCGTGCTGGCCGAGTCCGCGGAGCTGGCCGACGAGATCGACGTCGCGCAGGCCCGCCAGGACGCCAAGAGCGAGGACGAGCAGGCCCGAGCACGGGCTGCGAGCCGATTGCGAGCAGCCGGTCACGCGGCCTGATCCGGGCCTGGCATGGGCTCCCCGGTCGTGTGGTTCGTGGTGGCGTTAGGGCTGCTGCTGGTGGCAGCCCTGGTCGTTGCCGGGCTCGCCTGGCGGCGGCTCCGGGAACTGCGCGCCGGGGGCATCGACGTGGCGCTGCGCATCAGCAAGGACGGCGCGGGTCGGGGCTGGCACCTGGGTGTGGCGCACTACCGGGGCGAGGAGTTCGCCTGGTACCGCGTGCTGAGCCTGCGGTCGGGGCCGAACTGGGTGATCAACCGCCGCAACGTGGAGATCGCCCAGCGGCGCGAGCCGACGACGGCGGAGGCGTACGCGATGCCCGCCGGTTCGACCGTGCTGGACCTGACCGGTCCGGATCTGGAGCTGGCGATGGGGCGCGATGCGCTGACCGGCTTCCTGTCCTGGCTCGAGTCGGCGCCGCCCGGCCGTTCGGTGCCGTGGGCGTCCTGAGCGCCGGTCGAAGAGCTTTTCAGCGGGGTCCGCTTTCCGGGCCCCGCTTTTTCACGCCCTGCTCAAGTCGTGGCTGATGTCGTGGAGCAGTTGGAGGAACACCTCGGTCAGCGGTGCGTGCCTGGTGCTGGTCGGCACGGCGGCGTGGATGCGCCGGTGCAGCCCGGACGCGAGCGGCCGGTGGGTGGTGCCCGGAGCGCCTGCGATGGCCAGGCGCGGGATGAACGAGACGGCCACGCCGGCTGACACCACGGCCTCGGCGACGGCGTAGGACTCGAACTCGAACGCGACCCGCGGAGCGAAGCCCTCGGCGCGCGCGGCGGTTTCGAGCTGCTGGCGGTTCGGGAGGTCCATCGGCGCGCTGGCCCAGGTGTCGTCGCGGAAGTCCACGAGCTGCGGCGAGGTGTTCCCGGCGCGCGGATGGTCGGTGGGGAGCACCGCGTGGACCGGGTCGTCCAGCAGGTGCACGAGGCGGACGCCTGGTTGCGCCTCCAGCGGCTCGGCGTACTCGCCGACCAGTGCGAGGTCCAGGCGGTGCTCCGCGACCCGCTCGATGCCGTTGGCCGGGCCGAGGTCGACGACGGACAGCTCGGCGTCGGGGTGGCGGTGGCGCATCGCGGCCAGCGCCTCGGGGAGCAGTGCGAGCCCCGCGGTGGGGAAGGCGCCGAGGCGGAGCCGGTTGCGGTGCTCGTCGCGGAAGCGCTGGGCGTCGCTGGTGGCGTCGTGCAGCGCGGCGGCGATGCGTTCCGCGCGTTCGGCCATGCGGGAGCCCAGCGGGGTCAGGCGGACGCCGTGGGGGAGCCGCTCGACCAGTTGGGCACCGACCTCGTCCTCCAGGCGGATCAGCTGCTGGGACACCGCCGGTGGGGTTCGGCCGAGCTGTTCGGCGGCGCGGGTCACGCTGCCGTGTTCGCGCAGCGCCAGCAGGACGAGGAGCCGGGACGGGTCGAGCATGAAGGTTCACTTTACGCGGCCCAAGAATCGATAACTGGATGTGAACGGGCGGTCGGGGAAAGACTGGGGGCGTGACCAAGCAGGCCAGTTTCACGATCGAACTCGAACCCATCGACAGCCCGGACGCGCAGCAGGCGCTCGGCGAGTACGTCGCCGAGCTGGACCGGCGCTTCCCGAGCGGGTTCGACACCTCCCGCGCCGCCCCACCGGCCAAGAGCGACTTCGTCCCGCCCGCGGGGGCGTTCCTGGTGGTGCGCGTCGACGGGCGGGTCCTCGGCTGCGGCGCGGTGCGCACCGAGCCGGACGGCGTCGGGGAGATCAGGCGCATGTGGATCTCGCCGGAGCTGCGGGGGAGAGGTGCCGGGCGGGCGCTGCTCGCCGAGCTGGAGGAGCAGGCCCGGCAGCTCGGCTGCGACCGGGTCCGGTTGGACACCGCGGCGGAGCTGCGCGAGGCACGAGCCCTCTACGACTCGGCGGGATACCGGGAGATCCCGGCGTACAACGACAACGAGTACGCGCGGCACTGGTACGAAAAAGCGCTGGGGTGATCCGAAGGCGTCGAACTACTCTCCCGGGGTGCGCATCGAGATCGTCGACTACGACCACCCGGACTCCCAGCAGCTGATCGAGGTCCTGCAACAGGAGTACGTCGACCGCTACGGCGAGGAGGACGTCACCGCGGTCGATCCGGCCGAGTTCCGGCCACCGCAGGGGCTGTTCCTGCTCGGCTACTCGGACGGCCGCCCGGTCGGTTCGGGCGGGTGGCGCGCCCGCGAGGGCGACGAGCCGGGACTCCAGGACGGCGATGCCGAGATGAAGCGGCTGTTCATCGTGGCCGAGGCGCGTGGCAGCGGCCTGTCGCGGCAGCTGCTCGCCGAGCTGGAGCACACCGCCGCGAAGGCCGGCCGCAAGCGCATGGTGCTGGAGACCGGTGAGCGCCAGCCGGAGGCGATCGGCCTCTACACCTCCGCCGGCTACGCGGAGATCGAGAAGTTCGGCGCGTACCGGGACGATCCGCTGAGCCGCTGCTACGCCAAGGAGCTGTAGCTAGGCGTTCCCGCCCGGCTTCCAGAGCACGTCGCCGTCCGGGTTGGCCACGCGCGCCAGGATGAACAGCAGGTCCGACAGCCGGTTCAGGTACTTCGCCGGCAGCGGTGAGGTGCGCTCCTCGTCGGCTTCCTGCAGCGCCCACGCAGAGCGCTCGGCCCGACGGGCCACGCAGCGCGCCTGGTGCAGCAGCGCCCCGCCCGGAGTGCCGCCGGGCAGGATGAACGAGTCCAGCTTGCCGAGCCGCTCGTTGAACTCGTCGCACCAGCCCTCGAGCCGGTCGACGTAGTTCTGGGTGATGCGCAGCGGCGGGTACTTCGGGTTCTCCGCGATCGGGGTGGACAGGTCCGCGCCCACGTCGAACAGGTCGTTCTGCACCGCGCGCAGCACCGCGACGACGTCTTCGCCGAGGTCAGCGGTGGCCAGTGCCACGCCGAGCACCGAGTTGGTCTCGTCCACGTCGGCGTAGGCGACCAGCCGCGGATCGGTCTTGTGCACCTTGGAGTTGTCCGACAGCCGGGTCGTGCCGGAATCCCCGGCCCGCGTGTAGATCTTCGTGAGGTGGACAGCCATGCCGACAGCCTAGGCGGGCGGGCCGGGGAGGTTCCCGGTTTGTCGGCCTCCCGGCGCACCCGCCCCGATGGCGGTGGTGGGCGGGCCGTAACCTCGATGCTCGTGAGTGAGCACTTCCGGGTACACGGCGGAGCGCGTCTCGTCGGCGAGGTCGACGTGGTCGGTGCGAAGAACAGCGTGTTGAAGCTGATGGCGGCCGCGCTGTTGGCGGAGGGCACGACGACGATCGTCAACTGCCCGGAGATCCTCGACGTTCCGCTGATGGCCGACGTGCTGCGCAGCCTCGGCTGCGACGTGTCGATCGACGGCGGCACGGTGAACATCACGACGCCCGCGGAGATCAGCCACGAGGCGGTTTCGCCGTCGATGGGCAAGCTGCGCGCCTCGGTGTGCGTGCTCGGGCCGCTGGTGGCCCGCTGCCGCCGCGCGGTCGTGACGCTGCCGGGCGGCGACGCGATCGGGTCCCGGCCGCTGGACATGCACCAGAACGGTTTGCGGCAGCTGGGCGCGACCAGCCACATCGAGCACGGCGCGGTGGTCGCCGAGGCGGAGAACCTGCGCGGCGCCCAGATCTGGCTGGACTTCCCGAGCGTGGGCGCGACGGAGAACATCCTGATGGCCGCGGTGCTGGCCGAGGGCACCACGGTGATCGACAACGCGGCCCGCGAGCCGGAGATCATCGACCTGTGCGTGATGCTGCAGCAGATGGGCGCCAAGATCGAGGGTGCCGGCACGTCCACGCTGACGGTGCACGGCGTGACCGCGCTCAAGGCGGTCGAGCACCGCGTGATCGGCGACCGGATCGTCGGTGCGACCTGGGCTTTCGCTGCTGCGGCGACCCGCGGTGACATCACGGTGCGCGGGGTGGACCCCGGCTACGTGAACCTGGTGCTGGAGAAGCTGCGCAGCGCTGGTGCGGAGGTGACCACCGGCGAGGAGAGCTTCCGCGTGGTGATGCACGGCCGCCCGCACGCGGTGGACTTCGTCACCCTGCCCTACCCGGGCTTCCCGACCGACCTGCAGCCGATGGCGCTGGCGCTGTCCGCGGTGGCCGACGGCACGTCGATGATCACCGAGAACCTGTTCGAGTCCCGGTTCCGGTTCATCGAGGAGCTCGTGCGGATGGGCGCCGACGGGCGCACCGACGGCCACCACGCGGTCGTGCGCGGGCTGGACCGGCTTTCCAGCGCCCCGGTGTGGGCGACGGACATCCGCGCCGGTGTGGGCCTGGTGCTGGCGGGTCTGTGCGCGGACGGCGTGACCGAGGTGTGGGACGTGTTCCACATCGACCGCGGTTATCCGAACTTCGTGGAGAACTTGCGCAGCCTGGGTGCGGACATCGAGCGAGTGACCGACTGATCCGCGTGTCGGGGTTGCTGGCTAGGGTTCGCCCAGAAGGTCAGCGAGCTCGGAGGTGTCCCGGATGGCCGATGCCGTGAAGGTCGGGCGGTTGATGACGTTCACCGCGAAACCGGGCCTGGGCGACCAGTTGGCGGCGGCGATGCTGCAGGTCGCAGACGGCTTGCGGGAGGCGCCGGGCTGCGAGTTGTACGTGATCAGCCAGGATTCCGATGCGTCGGACACGGTGCGCGTGGTCGAGGCCTGGGCGGATCAGGCGAGCGCGGATGCCGCGCTGGCCTCGGCAGCCCAGACCAGCGGTGCGGTCAGCATCGAGGCGGTGCTGGGCATGTTGGCGCAGCCGCCGGAGCGCGTCGATCTGAACACGCTCGGCGGCGTCGGGTTGTGACCGGTCACGCCGGGTTCCGGCGTTCGTGCAGCAGGAGCAGGGTGTAGGCCGCGATCGACTGCGCGTCGGTGATCTCCTCCGCGGCGATCATCTTCTCGAATTCGGTGCGGTTGAACCACGCGGTGCGCATGTCCTGTTCCTCGTGTTCCCGTTCGTGCGCGCCGGTGGTCAGGCCGGTCGCGAGGTACACGCGTCCGCGTTGGCTGGACATGCCCGGTGCGACGTCCAGGGTGCCGAGGTCGACCATGTTCGCCGCTCGCAGGCCTGTTTCCTCGCGGAGTTCGCGGGCGGCGAGTTCGGCGGTGTCGATGTCGAGCCGGTCGGGTGCGGTGCCTTGCGGGAATTCCCAGCGGCGCAGGCCCAGCGGGTAGCGGTACTGCTCGACGAGGTGGAGCCGGTCCCCGTCGAGCGGGATCACCAGCGCGTAGTGGGGTTTGTCGACGACCCCGTAGATCCCTTCGGAGCCGTCGTCCCGGCGCACCCCGTCTTCGCGCACCGACATCCACGGATTCGCGTACACCTCGCGGCTGCTCGTCTGCTCCATGTCGCCATGGTGCCGGAAGGCAGGCGCGCGGGGTCGACGCGCCTGCTCAGCCGGCAAGCGCGTGCGCGGGTCCGCGCGGTCTCGGCAGGTGCCGTTCGATGAGCGCGCGGTGCTGGGCCGGTGTCGCCCGGCCGCCTGGTCGCGGTGTTCGTGACGGGTCCACTGTGGATGGTGGGGTGAAGGTGGGGCGCCCGTCGTGCACGGCGATCTCCCACCGCTGGCCGTGCACCGTGCGGTGGTGGTGTCCGCAGAGCATGACCAGGTTCGACAGGTCGGTGGGCCCGCCGTCGATCCAGGACACGATGTGGTGCGCGTCGGGTGCCCCGGGCGGTCGATCGCAGCCGGGGAAGGCGCAAACGCCGTCGCGCTGGAGCAGCGCGGCACGGATGTGGGCGGGCGCGGTGCGCTTGGTCCGGCCCATGTCGAGGGGGATCCCGTCGCTGTCGAGGACCATCGGCAGCACCTCGCAGTCGCAGGCGATGCGGCGGATGTTCTCGGCGGTGATCGACCGATCGGTGGCGTCCAGGGTCCCGGGCATGCCGTCTTCGTCGCCCCGGTCGAGGCCGCGCTTGAGCTCGTCGAAGTCGACGGTGACGGTCAGGTGCGGGCGCTGGCCACCCGCTCGCGGCATCTCGTCGGAACCCGCGGCCAGGTCCAGGATCGCGCCGAGCGCATCGGCGTTGCGCTGACCGGCGGTGCGGGGGTCCTTCTCGCCGTCGAGCTCCGGTCGGGGCGCGGCCAGCGGCTCGACGAGGGCGGCGAACTTCGCCCCGGTCTCGCGGTCGAGGCGCGCTTTGATGACCATCATGCCGTCGCGCGCGGTGGTGTAGTGCAGTTCCCGCGCTTCGTGCTGGTTCTCCTCGTCGCGGTAGGCCCCGTCCTGGTCCAGCAGGTAGCGGAGCCGCTCGGCGATGATCGCCAGCTCCCGCGGCGGCATCTGCCGCGCCCATCCGGCCAGCATCGAATCGACCTCGGCCAGCCTGTGGCACCGCGCGTGCTCCGGGAGCTTCTTGATCCCGGCGACGATCACGCGCGCGTGCTCCAGGCCGATCGCACCTTCGGCCATGGCGGCTGCGGTGGCGGGGAGATCGGCGGCGACGGGCTCGCCGTGGAGCGTCGCGCGGTCCTCGACGTTGTGCGCAACGGCGACGCGCCCCCTGGCATCGCGGTAGTCGATGTTGAGCAGGCCCTGCAACCAAGCAGGCATCGACCGCGCCCCGTGCTCCCCGAACAGCCCGCGACGTTCGGCCTCGGCGATCAGCCGGAGCTGCTCGAACATGGCCGCCCGCATGGACTCCTCCAGCTCCTGGATCCGGGCGACGACGTCGGCATCAGTCCAGGACACCGGAGCCGACCGCGCACAGGCCTCGGCGCCCTCGGCGGCGTCGGAAACGCTCATCAACGGTGTCATGCCTCAATGATCCCGAATCGAACAACCGTTCGCACGCGATTTACGATCGCTTGATCAGGTGAAAACCCGCATGCAAACGCGAAAACCGTTACAGGACAGGGGTAAACGACCCGCGTTTGATCTAGGCCTGCCGCTAGGTCGACGAACGCTCCAGTCCCGGAGATCAGCTTCTGAAGACCGCTCTTCAAGCTCGGAGATGACGTCCGCGCGACAACGACGCCCCCCGCACGTTCCGCTGCAACCGACGCGTATCCCCAAAAACGCGTTCAGCCGCGATCGAGAACCCGAGCCAACCCCAGCCATCCCCCCCGCATCGTTCAGCCGAACCGCACCACGCCTGCTCGCACGGCGAAACCACCCACGCCCCACCCGCCCCCCCCCCCGCGGGGGGTGTGGTGGGGGGCGGGGGGGGGGGGGGGCGGGCCCCCACCCCCCCGCCACGGCAGATCAACCCAGGGCCGCGGCCTCGCGGGCCAGCTGCTCGACCTTCGCCCAGTCGCCCGCGGCGAGCAGGTCCTTCGGAGCGAGCCACGAGCCGCCGACGCACCCCACGTTCGGCAGGGCCAGGTAGTTCGGCGCGGTCTGCGGGCTGATCCCGCCGGTCGGGCAGAACCGCAGCTGCGGCAGCGGCCCGGCGATCGCCTTGAGGAACGGCACGCCGCCGCTGGGCTCGGCGGGGAAGAACTTCATCGCGTTCACCCCGCGCTCGGCCAGCCGCATCGCCTCGGACACCGTGCCCGCCCCGGCCAGGTAGGGCACGCCGGAGGCGTCGACGTCGTCGAGCAGCCGGTCGGTGGTGCCCGGGGTGACCAGGTAGCGCGCCCCGGCGTCGGCGGCCTGCTTCGCCTGGCCGAGCTCGGTGATGGTGCCCGCCCCGGCGACCATCTCGGGGACCTCGGCGGCGATCCGCTCGATCGCGGGCAGCCCGGCGGCGGTGCGCAGGGTGACCTCGATGGTCCGGATCCCGCCGCGCAGCAGCGCTTCGGCCAGCGGAACGGCGTGCTCGACGTCGTCCAGCGCCACGACCGGCACCACCGGGGACAGTTCCAGCACGTCAGCTGCAGTGTTCATCAGGCATTTCATCCGTTCTCGATGCTTGCCGGAGGCTCGTGGTTCAGTCAGAAGAGGATCTCGAGATCGTCGAATCGCT
>NZ_JBEOVY010000333.1:0-8438 GCF_040295745.1 Saccharopolyspora sp. NPDC002686 | reverse complement strand
GACCCCGCCGCGCCACAGAACTCATGGGATCGCCCCACCGGGCAGGGCAACCTGTAGACCGGCACCTGACACCAACAACGCCCCCACCGAACCCGGTGGGGGCGTTTTGCAGCTCTGAGCGGTGGCCAGGGGCGGGGTCGAACCGCCGACCTTCCGCTTTTCAGGCGGACGCTCGTACCAACTGAGCTACCTGGCCGATAGCGTCCGGTTTGCACCGTTACGCCTTGGCGACCCAGACGGGACTCGAACCCGCGACCTCCGCCGTGACAGGGCGGCGCGCTAACCAACTGCGCCACTGGGCCATGCTTCTCTGTTCAGTTGTTCGTACCCCCAACGGGATTCGAACCCGCGCTACCGCCTTGAAAGGGCGGCGTCCTAGGCCGCTAGACGATGGGGGCTTGGCCGATTCGGAACCGACCCGGCCTTGCCTCCAACCGGCTTTCCCTTTTCAGGTCCGCTCCGTTGGCGTTGAGAAAAGCTTACGACATGCCTCAAGCGGGCTTGCAACAGGGGGGTCCCTCAAGCCGAACGACCCCCGCGAGCGCCCGCCCCGAGACCCTCGCCCGCCCGCCAGACTACTGCCTTGACCTGCCGATTTCGACCATTCGCGGCAGCAAGCCCCAGCACACGCCGAGGCGCGCCCAGTGCCCCGACGAGGCTCGCTCCGGGCTTGGAAACCGACAAATCGCTCAAGATCTAAAAATGTGACCTGGGACTCAGGTTTGAGCGATTTTCGGGATCTGCGGCGCACTGCCCCGACGAGCACCGCGCAACAGATCCAGATGAAGAGGCCCTTCGGACCTATTGGCGAGCGCGCAGCAGCCCGGCGCGATGCGCATCCCGGCTTGCCGACTGCTGTAGCCCGGCTCCGACAGGTGGCGACCGCTCTGGATTCCGCTCGTCCGGGCGACCCGCCCCACGAACGGTTGATCTACGACACCACCGGAAGTTACGTCGCCCTGGGCGTCGCGCCCACCGGCGGACGCCTCCGCGCGACACCCGTCAGCGGGTGACCGGCGGCTGTCCGTCGTCGTCGGGAGCCAATCCCAACATGTCCAGCAGGAGTCTGCAATCTTCGGCGCTCTCCGCACCGCGGGCGACCGCCATCCTGGCCTTGTGCACCTGGTCCGGCGAGATCCGCGAGGGCTCACCAGCTCTCGGAGCGGGCACCGCGGCCGACTGCCGCGAGTGTCCGTCTTCCTGCTGCCACAAGAACTTCCGTACGTCCAGCGACCCGTACATGACGCCTCCCCGGCCTCGGGTTCCCGGCGCAGGCTATCCACAGGTTGTCCACACCCGCAGCCCCCCAGAGAGTGATTTGACTTCGACGCAGAGTAATCACGCTCGGGGGTGACGATCCACTTCGGATCTTCGCGCTGCGCCGGTCACCCGCGTTGATCGTCCACACTGGACGAACGGCAGAGTTGCCCCGACCGCCGGTTCGGGGCGGACCCATCAGGAAGGAACGCACATGAGCAGTCGAACGTTCACCGTCAGTGGCATGACCTGCGGCCACTGCGCCACGTCGGTCACCGAGGAGCTGACCGAGCTCCCCGGCGTCACCGACGTGCAGGTGTCGGTGGACAGCGGACGGGTGTCGGTCACCAGCGAGCAGGAGCTCAGCCGCGAGGCGGCCACCGCGGCGATCACCGAGGCCGGCTACACCATCACCGACTGGCCCAGCGCGAACTGAACCCCTCGCCGGGGTCGCGGTTCGCGGGATAACACCTCGAACCGTTGCGCGAGACCGCCGAGCGGGCCCGCCCCGGAGGTGCCGGACGCACGAATCGTGCGCCAAAAGCTCCCCAAAGGGCCTCGCCACGTGCCACAATCGGGTCGCTGACACACCCCCGGTCAGCACCTGTGGAGATCCCCTCCGGCCCCCGCGTTCGTCCCCCTGACGCGGGGGCCCTCCGCTTTTCACGGCCCGCGACGCAGCTGCCACGCACGGTGACTGGGGTCACAGCAGTTCGCGCTTCGCAACCCAACCGTTATCGTGGGGCCCGTGGCTCTAGGACGAACCAAGACCAGCCGTCGGCAGAAGGCGGCCGAACCGGCCGAACCCGATCACGAGTTCGAGTCGTACCTGGCTGCGCTGGCCCCGGAGGAGAGCGTCGAGTCCACCGGGTCCGGTCGCCGCTTCGGCGCCGCGCAGGTCTACCAACTGCGCCTGCCCCTGATGGCCAACGAGCGGCTCAAAGAGCTCGCGTTCAAGCAGGGCACCTCACCGGCCGCGCTCGCCCGTGACTGGGTGATGCAGCACCTCGCGTTGGAGGAGGACAACGCGGCAGCCGCTCCAGCGGCACCGATGCACCAACCGGCTCCGGCCGAGTACTCAGCTCCCCTCGAGCACGCTGCTCCGGACGAGTACACCGTCGTGGACGACTACGCGGCTCCGGTCGAGTACGGCGCTCCGCAGGCGGACCCGATGTGGCCGGACCAAGACACCCAGAAGCACTTCCAGCCGGTCTCCGAACCGCCGGTGCGGCACGACGCCTACGGCGACGTCGAGCAGACCGAGGAGATCACGGTGCCTCAGAACCGCTTCCGGCACTGATCTTCCGGGTCTAGATGGCTGCGGCGCGAAGCGCCACCTTGAGGGGCGGTGGTCGGGCGAAGGGCTGGCCCCGACGCCCCACCGACCGTTGGGCCGGTGGGGCGTCGGATTCGCTTCAGCTGGGGGCTCAGGCCGGGAGGCCGAGCTCCCGGGCGATGAGCATTCGCTGGACCTCGCTGGTTCCCTCGCCGATCTCCAGGATCTTGGCGTCGCGGTAGAACCGGCCGACCGGGGTCTCGTTCATGAACCCGTAGCCGCCGAAGATCTGGGTGGCGTCGCGGGCGTTGTCCATCGCCGCGTTCGACGAGGCCAGCTTCGCGATCGCGGCCTGCTTCTTGTACGGCTCACCGCGCAGCATCCGCGAGGCCGCGTCGTAGTAGGCCAGGCGCGCGGTGTGCGCGCGCAGCTCCATGTCGGCGATCTTGAACTGCATCGCCTGGTACTCACCGATCTTGCGGCCGAACGCCTCGCGCTCGTCGACGTAGCGCAGGCACTCGTCCACGCAGCCCTGGGCGAGGCCGACGCCGACCGCGGCGATCGCGACCCGGCCCTCGGTGAGCGTGGCGAGGAACTGCGCGTAGCCGCGGCCCCGCTCGCCGAGCAGGTTCTCCGCGGGCACCCGGACGTCGTCGAAGGACAGCGCGTGGGTGTCCGAGGCGTTCCAGCCGACCTTCGAGTACTTCTTGGCGACGGTGAACCCCGGGGTGCCGGAGGGCACGATGATCGTGGAGATCTCCTTGCCGCCGTTGGGCTTCTTCCCGGTCACCGCGGTGACGGTGACCAGCCCGGTGATGTCGGTGCCGGAGTTGGTGATGAACGCCTTCGAACCGTTGATCACCCACTGGTCGCCATCGAGCACCGCCGTGGTCTGGGTTGAGCCCGCGTCGGAGCCGCCGCCCGGTTCGGTCAAACCGAAGGCGCCGAGGATTTCGCCGCTGGCCAGCTTCGGCAGCCAGGTCTTGCGCTGCTCGTCGTTGCCGAAGCGGTAGATCGGCATGACGCCCAGCGAGACGCCGGCTTCCAGGGTGATGGCCACCGAGGAGTCGACGCGGGCCAGCTCCTCCAAGGCCAGGCAGAGCGCGAAGTAGTCGCCGCCCATGCCGCCGTGCTCCTCGGGGACCGGCAGGCCGAACAGGCCCATCTCCCCCATCGTGCGCACCAGCGGGTACGGGAACTCCTCCCGCTCGTAGTAGTCGCCGATGACCGGGGCTACTTCCTTGCGGGCGAAGGTCCGCACGCTGTCGCGCAGGGCTTCGTGCTCTTCGCTGAGCCGGTGGTCCACCATCGTCGGGCCTCCTGTGTTGTCCCGGTCGTTCATGACTGGTTCGACGGGGTGAGGACAGCCAGCGGCTGGTCGAGCCCGACCGACTGCCCCTTCCTGGCGTGCACTTCGCTGACGGTTCCGTCGATCGGGGCGGTGACGGTGTGCTCCATCTTCATCGCCTCGACGACGAACAGGCGTTGTCCGCTGCTGACCTGCTGACCTGCGGTGACGTCGGCGACCAGGACCGTGCCGGGCATCGGGCTGGTGACCGTGCCGTCGGAGCGGCCGCCGGCGCCGCCGCGGTCGGCGAGCAGCTGGTGCTCGGCGAGCGCCCAGGTCCGGCCGTCGGCGGCGAGCCACGTGGTGCCGTCGACGTGCGCGAACCGGTAGCGGCGGGTCCGGCCCTGGTGGGCGACGGTCAGCACGTCCCCGTGCACCTCGGCCGAGGCCCGGTCGGTCGCGACTTCCTTCGCGGATTCGCCGTCGGCGGGCTCGATCGAGACCTGGGCGTCGGCGGCCCGACCGCGGATGCGGACCTCGACCTCGCCGCCGTCGGCCGCGAAGCGCCAGGTGCTCCAGGCCGGTTCGCCGAGCCGCCAGCCGTCTGGGACGTCCCACGGGTCGACGTTCGCACCGGTGGGTTCGGCCGCCAGCAGGCGTTCCAGGGCTGCCGCCAGGTAGATCTCGTCGGGCGTGATCGCGCTTTCGGCGATCAGCGCGTCGAGTTCGCGCTCGACCAGGCCGGTGTCTAGGCTGCCCGCCTGCACCTGGTCGTGCTGCAGCAGCGCGCGCAGGAACGCGACGTTGGTCTGCAGGCCGAGGACCGCGGTGTCGCCGAGCGCCTTGTCCAGGCGGCGCAGCGCGTCGGCCCGGTTCGGGCCCCAGGCGATGACCTTGGCCAGCATCGGGTCGTAGTCCGAACCCACCCGGGCACCCGGGCGGACACCGGAGTCCACGCGCACGCCGGGGCCGGACGGCTCGTGGACGGCGAGGACGTCACCGCCGGTCGGGAGGAAGTTGCGGCTCGGGTCCTCGGCGTAGACGCGGGCTTCCACCGCGTGCCCCTCGAGCGAGATGTCCTGCTGGGTCCAGGGCAGCGGTTCGCCCGCCGCGACCCGGACCTGCTGCTCGACGAGGTCGATGCCGCGCCGACCGCCGACGGTGGCGACGAGCTCGGTGACCGGGTGCTCGACCTGCAGGCGGGTGTTCATCTCCATGAAGAAGAACTCGTCCGGCCGGTCCGCGGAGACGATGAACTCCACCGTGCCCGCGCCGACGTAGCCGACCGAGCGGGCGGCGTTGACCGCTGCGGTGCCGATGCGGGCGCGGGTTTCGGCGTCCAGCAGCGGCGACGGCGCTTCTTCGATGATCTTCTGGTGGCGGCGCTGCAGGCTGCACTCGCGTTCGCCGAGGTGCACGACGTTGCCGTGCGCGTCGGCCAGCACCTGGACCTCGATGTGCCGGGGGCGGCTGACGAAGCGCTCCACGAACAGCGTGTCGTCACCGAACGCCGAGCGCGCCTCCCGCCGGGCCGAAGCGATCTGGTCGTCCAGCGCGGACTCGTCGTGGACCAGGCGCATGCCCTTGCCACCACCGCCGGCGGAGGGCTTGATCAGCACCGGGAACCCGATGTCCAGCGCCGCCTGGTGCAGGTCGGCGTCGGTCATGTCCGGGTCGCTGCGGCCGGGCACCACCGGGACGTCGGCGGCCGAGACCGTCTGCTTGGCGCGGATCTTGTCGCCCATCGACTCGATCGCGGTCGCCGGCGGGCCGATGAACTCGATGCCTGCCTGGGCGCACTCCTCGGCGAAGGCCGCGTTCTCGGCCAGGAAGCCGTAGCCCGGGTGGATCGCCTGGGCACCGGTGCTGCGGGCGGCGTCGAGGATCCGCTTGCTGTTGAGGTAGCTCTCCGCGGCCGCACTCGGTCCGATGTGGACGGACGTGTCGGCTTCGCGGACGTGCCGGGCATCGCGGTCGGCGTCGCTGAACACCGCTACGGAGCGGATGCCCAGCTCGCGCAGCGTCCGGATCACCCGGACCGCGATCTCTCCCCGGTTCGCCACCAGCACCGCGTCGAAGTGCTGCATCGTCATCCCTTCGCTTCGCCGAACGACTAGGTTTTGCCTGGTCAGGACCCGTGAGTCTTTTGGGGTGCTATAGCGACCCAAAGTGCTCACGGGTCCTGACCAGCGACGTCACATGCGGAAGACGCCGTAGGAGATGTCCTCGAGCGGGGCGTTGGCCGCCGCTGAGATCGCCAGGCCCAGGACCGAGCGGGTCTGCTTGGGGTCGATGACCCCGTCGTCCCACAGGCGAGCCGTCGCGTAGTACGGGTGGCCCTGGTTCTCGTACTGGTCGCGGATCGGCTGCTTGAACGACTCCTCGTCCTCCACCGACCAGTCCTCGCCGCGCGCGTCGAGCTGGTCGCGGCGGACCGTGGCCAGCACCGAAGCCGCCTGCTCGCCGCCCATCACCGAGATCCGCGCGTTCGGCCACATCCACATGAACCGCGGCGAGTACGCCCGGCCGCACATCGAGTAGTTGCCCGCGCCGAAGGAACCACCGATGACCACGGTGAACTTGGGGACCCTGGCGCAGGCCACCGCGGTGACCATCTTCGCGCCGTGCTTGGCGATGCCGCCGGCCTCGTACTCCTTGCCGACCATGAACCCGGAGATGTTCTGCAGGAACACCAGCGGGATGGAGCGCTTGTCGCACAGCTCGATGAAGTGCGCGCCCTTCTGCGCCGACTCGCTGAACAGGATCCCGTTGTTGGCGATGATCCCCACCGGGTGCCCGTGGATGCGGGCGAAACCGGTGACCAGCGTCTGGCCGTACTCCTGCTTGAACTCGGCGAACCGGCTGCCGTCGACGATCCGCGCGATGACTTCCCGCACGTCGTAGGGGGTGCGGCTGTCGGTCGGGACCACGCCGTAGAGCTCGTCGGGGTCGGCCACCGGGGCTTCGACCGGCGCGACGTCCCACGGGCGGGGCGTGCGCGGGCCGAGGGTGCTGACGATGCCGCGGACGATGCGCAGCGCGTCGGCATCGTCCTCGGCCAGGTGGTCGGTGACGCCGGAGGTGCGGGAGTGCAGGTCGCCGCCGCCCAGCTCCTCGGCGGTCACTTCGGCACCGGTCGCGGCCTTCACCAGCGGCGGACCGCCGAGGAAGATCGTCCCCTGCTCGCGGACGATCACCGCCTCGTCGCTCATCGCCGGGACGTAGGCGCCGCCCGCAGTGCACGAGCCGAGCACCGCGGCGATCTGCGGGATGCCGCGGGCGGACATCGTCGCCTGGTTGTAGAAGATCCGGCCGAAGTGCTCGCGGTCCGGGAACACCTCGTCCTGCCTGGGCAGGAACGCGCCGCCGGAGTCCACCAGGTACAGGCACGGCAGGTTGTTGTGCAGCGCGACTTCCTGCGCGCGCAGGTGCTTCTTGACGGTCATCGGGTAGTACGTGCCGCCCTTGACCGTGGCGTCGTTGGCCACCACCACGCATTCGCGGCCGGACACCCGTCCGACGCCGGTGATGATGCCCGCCGACGGCGCTTCGTCGTCGTAGAGGCCGTGCGCGGCCAGCGGGGACAGCTCCAGGAACGGCGAGCCGCGGTCGAGCAGCGCGTCGACCCGGTCGCGGGGCAGCAGCTTCCCGCGCTCGACGTGCCGGGTGCGGGCCTTCTCCGGTCCGCCGAGGCGGGCGCGGGTGAGCTGGGCGTTGAGGTCGTCGACGAGCTTCGAGTGCTGCTCGGTGTAGCGGGCGAACTCCGCCGAGTCCGGATCCGCGGTCGTGCGCAGGGCGGGCGCATCCATGCGGGGCACACCTTCCGCCGGAGTTAGTCATCGTTAACGCGACCGATGTTAACGATGACTAACGGGTTTCGTCTAGCATCGACACCGATGTCCACCGATGCAGCCAAACCGTCCCGCCGCGAGCAGATCCTGGCCGCGGCGGCGGAGAAGTTCGCCCGCGCCGGCTTCCACGGGGTGGGCATCGACGACATCGGCAGCGCGGTGGGCATCTCCGGGCCCGCCCTGTACCGGCACTTCCGCAGCAAGGACGCGATGCTGGCCGAGCTGCTGACCGGCATCAGCGACCGGCTGCTGCGCGGCGGGCAGGACCGCGTCGGCGAGGCGGCCGACCCGAGCGACGCGCTGGACCGCCTGGTGCGCTGGCACGTCGAGTTCGCGGTGAACAACCCGGCGCTGATCACCGTGCACATGCGCGACCTGGACAGCCTCGCCGAGACCGACCGGCACAAGGTCCGCGAACTGCAGCGCAGCTACGTCGAGGTGTGGGTGGACGTCCTCTGCCAGGTCCGTCCCGAACTCCCGCGCCCGACCGCCCGCGCGACCGCGCACGTGGTGTTCGGCCTGATCAACTCGACCCCCTACAGCGCGCACCTGGACACCCGGGCGATGTCCCGCCTCCTGCGTTCGATGGCCCTCGGAGCCATCGACCGAGCCACCAGCTGACCCCTCCACCCCCGCCGGTGCCGGTGCCGGTGCCGACGGGTGGACGCAAATTCAATGGAATTTCGACGTCCGATTTCCATTGAGGTGATCTCAGTGGATTCGGCCGTGTTCGTGGTGGGTGAGGACGAGGGCGGCTTGGACGATG